>NZ_JALQCK010000059.1:0-48757 GCF_030464835.1 Paraburkholderia sp. WS6 | reverse complement strand
CCGCACAGGGGCAACGCTAATAGACCACTAACAATTCAAGGAAAGGCCAACACCCCAAGAACACTGACAACAAGTGCCGAGCAGACTACAAAACCCTCGCGATCAGCGACAAAACCATCGAAACCACAAGCGTCGACATAAACGGAAACGGGTACTCCCGCCCGAAGAGGCGCAACGTAACATCACCAGGCATCCGCCCAATCCCGATCTTCCTGAGCCACGGCCAGCAGGCCGACAACACCGCCACCGCAACAAACGTAGTCAACAGCCAGCGGATCATCGCCAATCCCTAAGGCAAAAAATCACAACGTATGTGACCGGTCGCCGCCGGAAAACACCTGCAGCGTGTCATCCAGCCCGCGCGAAAACGCGATCACCTTGAACAGCTCACCCATCTCCGCCTCGGACAACAACTTCTGGACCGCATTCGCCGCAGGCAAAAACTTCGCCGTGTCCGCTGGATCGAGCGCCGACAACGTCTCGGTAATCCCCGCGTTCAACAAGAACCGCGCTTGCGACGTGAACCCCAACAAATCCGCACCAGCCTCGACGCCGGCTTCGGCGATGCCGGTAAATTCCACGTGCGCGGTAATGTCCTGCAAGCCCGGATAGACAAACGGGTCACCATGCGCCCGGTGCCGGTAATGGCACATCAACGTGCCCTGCGCGCGTTGCTCATGGTAGTACTCGTGGCGCGGAAAACCATAATCGATGAAGAACGCCGCGCCACGCGTGAGCATCGTGCAAATGGTCCGCGTGAATGCACGGGCGGCGTCGTGCGTTTCGGTGACGTAGTCGACACCGGTAGTTTCGATCTCAGCCAGAAGCGCAATGTCCGCAGCCTCCGATACCAACCGGTCGTCGAACGCAAAGGCCTCGTCGCGCCACGTCACGCCGCGTTCGTGCCAGGCGCCGCCGGTAAAGGCGAAAAGCCGTACGGGCATCGCGTCCAACACTTCGTTGCCGATCACCACGCCTTCGAATCCTTCCGGCAACGCGTCCAGCCAGCGCACCTTCGCGGCCAGCGCCGGTGCCGTGGCTTCGATCGTCTCGCGTTGGCGTTCGCGCAACTCACCGGACAAATCCACGATCGAGTAGCTGTCGAATTCGACGCCCAGCGCGTCGAGCGCATTCAGCAAGCCGGCGGCGAGTTTCCCCGTACCGGCGCCGAATTCCATCAGCTCGCGCGTGCCGCTCGCCTCCAAGGCCTCGGCGAGCGGGCGCGCCAGCGTCGCGGCGAATAGCGGCGACATTTCCGGCGCCGTGACGAAGTCGCTGCCGTCGTCGCCGCGCAGGCCGAATTTGCGGGCGCCGCCGCTGTAATAGCCGAGTCCCGGCGCGTAAAGCGCGCGCTCCATGTAGCGGTCGAATGGCAGCCAGCCGCCTGCCGCTTCGAGCTCCGCGCGGACCTGTGCGACCAGCGCTTCGGACTGCGCAAGCGCGCTCGGGCCGGGAGCAGGTAAACTATCGGGTTGGTGAGCTTTCGGATTCATCCCCGCATTGTAAATGACCGCCCCTCTGGACACCGCCGCCGCCCGCGCGCCTGAAACGCCGCGCATCGTGCTGATTACCGGCGCCGCCCGCCGCATCGGGCGCTCGCTCGCGCTCGGCTTCGCCGCGCGTGGCTGGGACGTGGCGGTCCACTACGGCGCGTCGCGGGAGGCGGCTGACGAAGTAGTCGCGGAAATCGTCGCCCTTGGCCGTCGGGCGGTGGCTTTGCACGCGGAATTGGGCGACGAGGCCCAGGTCGAGCAGCTTCTGCCCGCCTGTATGGCCGCGCTGGGCCGCCCGTCGTGTATTGTCAACAACGCCTCGCGCTTCGAAGAAGACACGGCGCAGAACGTCGGTTACGACCTTCTGCTGAAGCTGACCGCGATGAATCTCGGCGCGCCGCTCGTGCTGGCGCGTATGCTGTTCGAGGCCACGCCGGAAGCCGCGCGCACCGATGAAAGCCAGCGCGGCGTGGTCATCAATGTGCTGGACCAGAAGCTGTACAACATGAACCCGGACTACCTGTCCTACACGCTGTCGAAAGCAGCGTTGCAGACAGCGACGGTTGCGCTGGCGCAGGCGTTGGCGCCGAAAGTGCGCGTGGTCGGGCTTGCCCCTGGTCTGACGATGCAATCCGCCGATCAAACGCCGGCTGGTTTTGAAGAAGCTCACCGTGCTACGCCTTTGGGCCGCGCGTCGCGGCCGGAGGATATTGTCGCCGCCGCGCTGTATCTCGCCGATGCAGCGGGCGTCACCGGAACGACGCTGGTGGTCGACGGCGGGCAGCACCTCGTGCCGCTGCCGCGCGACGTTATGTTTTTGACGGGCGCCTGAAGCGCGTGCGTACTGGTTGCCGGGTGAACCGGCGGCCGCCCGCGCCTTGAAGCGCCCACTTGAGTGCTCCGCACTCTTTTTTCGACTGGAACGAACATGTTTGCCGCTCTTTCGCATCCCCGGCTCGCCGATTGCCGCCGGCTCTTTCTGCGCAATTACGAAGTGCACATCAACATCGGCGTGCACGACTTCGAAAAGCGCGGCGAACAGCGCGTCGTGATCAACGTCGAACTGTTCGTGCCGCTCGCGCTGTCCACGCCGGTTCAGGACAAATTGAACGAAGTGGTCGACTACGACTTCATGCGCTCGACCATCGCGCGCCGCGTCGAGCAAGGTCATATTCACCTGCAGGAAACCCTCTGCGATGACCTCGTCAAGGCGCTCCTCGCTCATCCGCAGGTGCGCGCCGTGTGCGTGTCGACCGAAAAGCCGGACGTTTATCCCGACTGCGACGCTGTGGGCGTCGAAGTTTTCCGTATCAAAGAGGATTGAGCCATGAATGCTCAGGAAATCCTGAACGACACCGCGGCCCCCGAGGCTGTGCAGGCCGGACACGCCTCAGCGGTCAAAGCGCCGCTCACGCGCCGCGAGCAGAAAGAAGCCTACGAGAACAACAAGCTGTTCAAGCGGCTCGCGCGCCAGGTCGGTGAGGCGATCGGCGACTTCAACATGATCGAGGAAGGCGACAAGGTGATGGTGTGCCTGTCGGGCGGCAAGGACAGCTACGCGATGCTCGAAATCCTGATGCGGCTGCGCGAACGCGCGCCGATCAACTTCGACATCGTCGCAGTGAATCTCGACCAGAAGCAGCCGGGCTTTCCGGAGCACGTGCTGCCCGAGTACCTGAAGCAACTCGACATTCCGTTTCACATCGAGAACCAGGATACGTACAGCATCGTCAAGCGGCTGGTGCCGGAGGGCAAGACAACCTGCTCGCTGTGCTCGCGCTTGCGTCGCGGGATTCTGTATCGCGTGGCGGGCAAGCTCGGCGCGACCAAGATCGCGCTCGGCCATCATCGCGACGACATTCTGCAAACGCTGCTGCTCAACATGTTCTACGGCGGCAAGCTGAAGGGCATGCCGCCCAAGCTGCAATCAGACGACGGCAAGAATATCGTGATCCGTCCGCTCGCTTACGTGAAGGAAACCGATCTGGAAAAGTACGCGGAGTTGCGCGAATTCCCGATCATTCCGTGCAACCTGTGCGGCAGCCAGCCGAACCTGAAACGCGCGGAAATGAAGGCGCTGATCCGCGATTGGGAGAAGCGTTTCCCGGGCCGCATCGAGAACATGTTCAATGCGTTGTCGAACATCGTGCCGTCGCATCTGATGGATCACAAGCTGTTCCCGTTCGCCGGCCTGCGTGCAAGCGGCGAGGCCGATCCACAAGGCGATATCGCCTTCGACGAGGAGCCGTGTTCGACCGATTCCGGCGAGGGCGCAACCTTCAACGGATCGAAGCCGATCTCGATCGTTCAGTTCGACGATATGTAACCAGGCCGTGAAGTGCCCTGAAATCAAAGGTTTCCGGGTGATTCGGCAGGGTAATAAGGCCGCGCGAGCGGCCTTATTCGTTATAGGCCGCATGATAGAATCGTCGGCTCCAAACTTGTCTGATTGCCGACGCCATGAACATCGTGATTTTGGCGGCAGGCACCGGTAAGCGCATGCGGTCCGCGCTTCCCAAGGTGCTCCATCCCCTGGCTGGCCGGCCGCTCCTCGCTCATGTCATCGACACTGCTCGTGCGCTCAAGCCCACGCGTCTGGTCGTAGTGGTCGGTCATGGCGCCGAAGCCGTGCGTGAAGCGGTAGCGGCGCCGGATGTCCAGTTCGCCGCGCAGGAGCAGCAACTCGGCACGGGTCACGCCGTGCAACAGGCGTTGCCGCTGCTCGATCCGTCCGAACCCACGCTGGTGCTGTACGGCGACGTGCCGCTCACGCGCGCCAGCACGCTGCTGGCGCTGACCGATCGCGCGGGCCGAGGCGGCTACGGTGTTCTCACCGTCACGCTCGACGACCCCAGCGGCTACGGCCGCATCCTGCGCGATCAGCACGGCAAGGTGTCGCGCATCGTCGAACAGAAAGACGCAACGCCCGAGCAGCTCAAGATCGCCGAGATCAACACCGGCATCATCGTTGCGCCGACCGAGCGTCTGGGCGCATGGCTCGCCGCGTTAAAGAACGACAACGCGCAAGGCGAGTTCTACCTGACCGACGCGGTCGAGATGGCGATCGAAGCCGGACTCGAAGTCGTCACCACACAGCCTGACGAAGAGTGGGAAACGCTCGGCGTGAATAGCAAGCAGCAGCTTGCCGAACTCGAACGGATTCATCAGCACAATGTCGCCGAGACTCTGCTGGTGGCCGGCGTGACGCTTGCCGATCCGGCTCGAATCGACGTGCGCGGCACACTCGAATGCGGCCGCGACGTCTCGATCGACGTGAACTGCGTGTTCGAAGGCCGCGTCACGCTGGCTGACAACGTGACGGTCGGGCCGAACTGCGTGATCCGCAATGCGACGATCGGCGCCGGTACGCGCGTCGACGCGTTCACGCATATCGAAGGCGCCGAAGTGGGTGCGAACGTCGTGCTCGGCCCTTATGCGCGGCTGCGTCCGGGCACGTCGTTGCAGGATGAGTCGCACGTCGGCAACTTCGTCGAGGTGAAGAACTCGGTGCTCGGTCATGGCTCAAAGGCGAACCATCTGACGTATATCGGCGATGCGGATGTCGGGGCGCGCGTGAATATCGGTGCGGGTACCATCACCTGTAACTATGACGGCGCGAACAAATTCCGCACGATCATCGAAGACGACGTGTTCGTCGGTTCGGACACGCAACTCGTTGCGCCCGTGCGCGTCAAGCGCGGCGTGACGATCGCGGCGGGCACCACGGTCTGGAAGGATGTCGAAGAAGACATGCTGGTCCTGAACGATAAGACTCAAACAAGCAAGTCGGGCTATGTACGCCCGACCAAGAAGAAAAGTTGATGGGCGTGACGCGCGCATGAAGCGCGCTCCCTGAAACCCAGCACTGAAAAGGAATAAGCCATGTGTGGCATTGTCGGCGCGGTTGCGCAACGTAACATCGTTCCCGTCCTGATCGAAGGACTGCGTCGCCTCGAGTATCGCGGCTACGATTCGTGCGGCGTGGCGGTACTCGGTAGTGATGGGCCGCGTCGTGCTCGCAGCGTCGCGCGCGTGGCCGATCTGGATGAGCAGGTGCAGGAGAGCCACCTCGAAGGCATCACGGGTATCGCGCATACGCGCTGGGCGACGCACGGCGCGCCGGTAACCGACAACGCCCACCCGATCTTCTCGAAAGATGCGCTCGCGTTGGTACACAACGGCATCATCGAGAATTACGAGTCGCTGCGCGAAATGCTGCGGTGCAAGGGTTACGTGTTTGTCTCGCAGACCGACACAGAGGTTATCGCTCACCTGATTCACAGCCTGTATCGCGGCGATCTGTTTGCCGCGGTGCGCGAAGCGGTCGGGCAATTGCACGGCGCGTACGCGATCGCGGTGCTGCATAAGGATCAGCCGCATACGGTGGTCGGCGCGCGGCAAGGCTCGCCGCTGGTGGTTGGGCTCGGCAACGGTGAGAACTTCCTCGCGTCAGATGCGCTGGCGCTTGCCGGCAGCACCGAACGCTTCATCTTCCTCGAGGAAGGCGACGTTTGCGAACTGTCGCTCGAGGGCGTGCGTATCGCCGATCGTGACGGTTACGAAGCGCAGCGCGAAGTGCGCCAGGTCGCGGCGTATGGCGGCGCGGTCGAACTCGGCCCGTATCGCCACTTCATGCAGAAGGAAATTTTCGAGCAACCGCGTGCGATTACGGACACGATCCCGCAAGGCGATTCGTTCGACGCGGCGCTATTCGGCGACGGCGCGGGGAAGGTGTTCGCGGACATCGACAACCTGCTGATTCTCGCGTGCGGCACGAGCTATTACTCGGGGCTGACCGCGAAGTACTGGCTCGAGTCGGTCGCGAAGATCCCGACCCAGGTGGAAATTGCCAGCGAGTATCGCTATCGCGAGTCGGTGCCGAATCCGAAGTCGCTGGTGGTGGTGATCTCGCAGTCGGGCGAAACGGCCGATACGCTGGCGGCGCTCAAGCATGCGCAGTCGCTGGGGCATAAACATACGCTGGCGGTGTGCAATGTCGGCACGAGCGCGATGGTGCGCCAGACGGAGTTGTCGTTCCTCACGCATGCGGGTCGCGAGATCGGTGTGGCGTCGACCAAGGCATTCACGACGCAACTGGTGGCGCTGTTCGTGCTGGCAGCGACGCTTGGAAAGCTGCGTGGGCAGGTGAGCGCGGAGCAGGAAGCCGAGTATCTGAAGCAGTTGCGCCACCTGCCGGCGGCGTTGAATAGCGTGCTGGCGCTGGAGCCGCAGATCATTGCGTGGTCGGAAGAATTTTCGCGCAAGGAACATGCGTTGTTCCTCGGGCGTGGCCTGCATTATCCGATCGCGCTCGAGGGTGCGTTGAAGCTGAAGGAGATTTCCTATATCCACGCGGAAGCGTATCCGGCCGGCGAGTTGAAGCACGGGCCGCTGGCGCTCGTGACTGAAGCAATGCCGGTGGTGACGGTGGCGCCGAATGACGCGCTGCTGGAGAAGCTGAAGTCGAATATCCAGGAAGTGCGTGCGCGTGGCGGTGAGCTTTATGTGTTCGCGGATGCGGATACAAAGATCGTCAATGACGAAGGCTTGCATGTGATCCGGATGCCGGAGCACTATGGCTTGCTGTCGCCGATCCTGCACGTGGTGCCGCTGCAGTTGCTGGCTTATCACACGGCTTGTGCGCGAGGCACGGACGTGGATAAGCCGCGGAACCTGGCGAAGTCGGTCACGGTGGAGTGAGGGTGATAGGCCGCTATCGCTCGCATCATGCTGAAAAAACGGTCGCCTGAGGGCGGCCTTTTTTTGCCCCGATAGCGCACCTCACTTCCTCACCACCTCCACCGCAGCCGCCGACACAAACTCCGCGCGCACACTGTCGCCGACTTTCAACTCATCGAGCGGAATGCTCTCCGCCGCCCTCAGTACCTGCTGATGCTTCGGCCCACGCAGCGTCACCATCCGGCTTTTACGGTCGATCTTCAACACCGTCGCGACAACCTGCACCCTATGCGCCGACGATGCGTATCCCGCTGAGGCCGGTATCGCCACCGTCGTCTCGATGCGTTCACGCACGCCTTTGGTCGCCACCTTGTCGACTTGAAGCAGCAGCGCCTGCTGGTACGCAACGTTCAGCGTGTCGCCGACCCGCAGTTTCCTGACATCGGCCAACTGGGGATTGACGTCGACATCCGCAAGATTGCCGCGCGGACCGCGTAGGGTGACGCTGTTGGTGGCCGGGTAGATGGCTACTACGTGGACTTGGGCGTGAACGACTTCGGCTTTGCCGAGCGCCCTCTGACCGGCATTGGCGTCCGACGTCTGGGCGAAGCCGGATTGACAGAAAGCGGCCATCAGCACGGCCGCACTCCCCATGACAGCGGGCAATGAGCCCACTTTGCGCAGACGAGGCATTCGTTGCTCCCGAAATGACCACTTCAAATGACGATTCCGAGTGACTTACCGAGCAATCCGCCTAAGGGACCAAAGCGCAGCCGCCGAGCGCCCGCGCTTACAACTCCGGACGCGCCAGGTCGCTGGTCACGATGTGCTCGCCATATACCTGTGCCGCAGCGACGGCTTCCAGCTTGGTCGCGTAAGGTCCGAGTTCCGGCGCGCCGTCGAACGGGAACAGCACGCGGCCATCGGTGGTTCGAACCACTTTCAACACGCCGAAAAAACGCCGGTAGCCGGCCAGTTTCGACGTCGCCGACACCTCGAAATCGTCCTCCGACGTCGCGGGGACGCTGGGAATGAATACGGTCTTGCTCATACCTGAAAACATCTCTTGTTCAATGGGCTGGCGCCTGCTGAAAAGGTCAAGGCGCGCCCGGTTGTCCCGGGAAGACATTCACCGGCGGGCTTCATTGTCTCAAATCCGGGCGCATCGAGCCGGATGCCGGATCGGCAGGCCGATCAACTGGCCAGCCGGCCAGGCGCCAACATCGCTGATCATCGCAGCATCCCCGGCAGCCCGCCCGCAACATCAAGCCCCTTTGACCGCCGCCTCATGCTCGGCCGCCAGCGCGACATCCCGCTCGCTCACCTTCACGAAGCTCGGCCGCGAGCAGACGCGCTGGGTGTACTCGAGCACGACTGGCGTCTCAGGCACCAGCTTGAACATCATCCCCCAATGCAGCGCGATGCCCCACAAAATATCCGCGGCCGACATCTTGTCTCCGAGCAAATAGGGCGACGCCTGCAGCTGGCTCGTCACCGTCCCGAGCATCGAATCGAAATCGCCATAGGGCGACGTGGCGAGCGGTGCCGGTTCGCGCTTCATCGCCTTGTCGACCAGCGCCGGTTCGTAGCATGCCGCGTAGTACACCAGCCAGCGCAGATACGGGCCGCGCGACGGATCGTCGAGCGCCGGCGCGAGACCCGCTTCAGGAAACAGGTCGGCCAGATAGATAAAGATGGCGACCTGTTCGGTGATCAGCGCGTCGCCGTGAAGAATCGCCGGCACTTTGCCGAGTGGATTGATCGCGAGATACGGCGCCTTGCGCTGCTCGCCGGCCTTCATGTTCAGCACTTTCAACTGATACGGAGCGCCGAGCTCCTCGAGCAGCGTGAGCGCGCTGACGGAGCGACACTGCGGTGAGTGGAACAGCGTGATCGTGCGGTCGGTGGTCATGGGGGAGCCTTCTGGGTGAGCGTCTCGTTGGAAAAGCCAGCGTCCATCTGGCGCCGGATGTCCCTATCCTAAGCGCCTATACCTGTCAGTTTGTGTCAGGTATGACTACACTTGTCCGCATGAGAGCCAGCCGCCTCCTTTCCATCCTGATGACCTTGCAAGCGCGCGGACGCGTAACCGCGCAGTCGCTCGCCGACGAATGCGCGGTCTCCCTGCGCACGATCTATCGCGACATTGACGCTTTGAGCGCCGCGGGCGTCCCCGTCCAGAGCGAACGTGGTGCGGAAGGTGGCTATCGTCTGCTCGACGGATACCGTACGCGTCTGAACGGCCTGTCGTCGCAGGAAGCGGAGGCATTGTTCCTCGCCGGCTTGCCGGGGCCAGTGCAGGCACTTGGGCTCGGCGCCGTCATGGCCGGCGCGCAAACCAAGTTGCTTGCCGCGCTGCCGGTCGAATTGCGTTCGACCGCGGAGCGCATGCGCTCGCGTTTTCACCTCGACGCTCCCGCCTGGTTTTCCGACGCGGACCAGCCCGCGAATCTGCCGTTGATCGCCAGCGCGGTGTGGGAACAGCATCCGCTGCAGATTCGCTATCAGAGCTGGAAGGCCGAAAAATTTCGGCGGATCGACCCGCTCGGCATCGTGCTGAAAAGCGGCGCGTGGTACGTGGTTGGGCGGGTCGGCGCGGACATCCGCATCTACCGCATTTCGCGCATTCTCGAATTGAACGTGCTTGACGAGACTTTCGAGCGACCGCCCGCCTTCGATCTGGCGGCTTACTGGCAAGACAGCACGCAGCGTCTGTCCGAAGAGATGCATGCGAGCGAGGCAACGCTGCGCCTGTCGCCGTGGGGCATGCAGATGCTCGAAGCCTTCACGTCGCCGTTCGCACGCTCAGCCGCGAAAATCGGCGAGCCGGATCCGTCCGACGGCTGGCGCACGGTCACTTTGCCGGTCGGTTCGATAAGGCAGGCATGCGCGGAGTTGCTGCGCTTCGGCACCGAGGCCGACGTGCTGGCGCCGCCGGAATTACGCGCCCGTTTCGCGGAGGTGGCAGCAGCTTTGCATCGCCGCTACGCGGAATGAGAGCGCCGATTCACAGCCGGCGTAGTTTCTCCGAGCGCACTGCCGCACAACTGGGTGCGCCCGACATGCGCTCGCGAAGCACGCGCGGACGCACCAGCCGGCCGTCTTTCCTCAGACGAATTTTGGTTGTTTGGTGCCTATTTTGGGGGCAGAGCTATAATGCGCGAATCCCTTTTCTTTCCCGTCCTCCGTTATGAGCCGGTTACTTTGCCTGATCGTGCTTTCGCTCGGCCTGATGCAAACCGCAACGGCCGACGAAAATAATGACCGCATGTCCGCGTATCTGACGCAGAAATTCGGTCTGGCAAAGGAAAAGGCTCAAAAGATTTCCGACGCGGTGCAGTCCGCCGCTTCGAAATATTCGCTGCCGCCGGCACTGCTGCTGGCGATCATCTCGATCGAATCCCGCTTCAAGGAAAAGGCCAAGGGCGCCAACGGCGCGACCGGGCTGATGCAGGTGGTGCCGGGCGCCCATCGTGGGATGCTGAGGAACGTTAAAGACCTCACAGAGCCGACCACCAACATCGAAGTGGGCTCGGCGATCCTGTACGGCTACATGCGTTCGGCCAACGGCGACATGAACGCGGCGCTCAAGAGTTATGGCGGATCGCAGGCGTACGCGAAGAAGGTGAGCTTGCGCGTCGAAGATTTCGCCGACGTTGCCGGAGCACAGAACATCGCGTCGCACGCGGGCGCACAAGCCAGCATGTGCGAAGCCGACCGTTGCCCGGCGCCGGACAACTGGGCCGACGCTTTTACGATACCGGCGGGCAACGCCGCGGCGGCGCTGCCAGGCGCATCGCCTGCCATGCCGCACTGAGCGGCAACTCCGTCGTATTTTTCCTCTTTGTCGTGGTCCCGCGCTGAAGCCGCGGAATTGAGCCGTCACGTCGTGTAAGGCGGCGCTGCGCACTTTTTACGCACACCTGGCAACCGCTCTACAATGCATTCCCATTCGAGCTCACGCCGCGCCTCTTCCGATCGATCATGTTCACCTCGTTTTCCAAAGCCACTGCCACCGCGCTTTTCGGCCTGCTGACACTTGCCGCCTGCAGCAGCGCCCCGCAGCCGAAATTCCAGCAGGAATTGTTCGAAACGGGCGCGAGCCATTACGCCCGAAATTTCAATTCGAGCGTCACGGATACCTGCGAGGCCGCGCGCCGCGCACTGCTGAGTCAGGGCTATCTGACAACGATGACGCGCACCGATACCGTCGACGGAACGAAAAATTTCCAGCCGACCGGCGATACGCACATCGTCGTCGAGTTTCATGTGGTGTGTACGCCGGGGGAAGAGGCGAGCGATACGAGCATCGTCTACGTCAATGCTGTGCAAAACGGCTTTGCGTTAAAGAAAAGCGATACGTCGGCGAGCGTCGGGTTGAGCGTGCTGGGTTCGCTGTCGTTGCCGATCCGTTCGAACAGCGATGCGATGGTCAAGATTTCAAGCGAGACCATCCCGTCGGGCAAGTTTTACGATCGTTTCTTCGGCCTTGTCGATCACTATCTGCAAACCGTGGTGCGCACGCAGCCGGTTGTGAACAACCGCATCGAAACGCGCCTGTTGCCGGTGCCGGTCGAAGCGACCATTCCAGCGTCGCCTCCTGAAATGCCTGATGCGATCGACAAGGCTGCTGCCGTGCAACGTGCAAGCGGACCAAGCGTCGCGCCTTGATGCATGTATTAATGCCGCGGGGTTTCGGCTGATCAAGAGCTGATCAGCCTTCGATCTCATCACGCAGCCGTACTTATCCTATGTTTTTTACTTCATACGTATATATATGTAGTAATAGTTAACAAGGGTTAACCCCGTCTGTGGATAACTCTCAAATCCCCCGTCACATCAACGTCATGCGAAACCCATAACCCTGCGGAACACGACTGTAGAAAAACTACAAAGCTGGGATAACTTTGACAGGGCTTGCCTGGCAGCGCGTCTTATCAAGATTTCGCACACAGGCTGTCCGATGCGCTATCCCGAAGTTATTCATAGGCAATTGTGGATAACTTGCGCATCCGGGCATATGCCGCCCGAGCGGCGGCCCGGCTTTTTCATCGATGCCATCCGCTCGCCAGCGTACAGACCGCCCTTCCCCGAACGTGCACATTGAAGCTGGAAGGTACAAAGATTGCGTCTATTTTTTTGCAAGCGCAACTGTTGCTATTTAGTCAAAATCATTTCAGCAACGCCCTATCCAGGCATAGAGTTAAAGTGTTTTCTGAAGTTATTGGTGCAGTGCGGGGGTGTGCAATGAAACGCAGAACAGCACGACAACTAGTCCGTCTTCTCTCGGATATCAGACATGCCAGCCACTGCACGACGCTGCGGGCGGCGGCCACTAACCGGGCCATATCGCTTGCATCCTCCGAGCATGATGAGGAAGGCACCGAAAACGACGAAAGCAACGACGCGACACGCGAGGCGAGTCACGACAAACCGGCCCGGAGCGGATCATGAGAGCCACAAGCGAACAATCGCTGCGTTTTCTGGTCGAGAAATGGCTGGCGCCGGGGCCTTCGGTTCCGGTTCACGTGACCGAATTCAGCCGCACCCGTCTGGGCGGCAGGCGCTACGTGCGGGTCGAGACTTCTCAGGAAGGTGGATCGCGCGGCCTTTTTTTCTTTCGACACGACGACGGCTGCTGGTGTGTGTTTCCGCCCACTGCCGATACACCCAAACTCTTCGCGCAGCCGCGTGCCGCTTAGCCGAGGCGGCACGCCCGGGCGACTGACTAAACCCTCACGCTTCATGAGGCAAGCGATCAGGTTCACTTCCGCGTCGCGAGGCTGGTCCCACCTGACACACGATCAAACCCGCGAGCATCAGCGCGCATCCAAATAGCGCGCGCGCTGACAGCGTTTCGCCGAGCACGAGCCACCCGGCGAGCGCGGCGAACACGCCTTCCATACTGAAGATCACCGCAGCATGCGACGGCGCCGCGTACTTTTGCGCAACCACCTGAATCGTATAGGCGACGCCCACCGACAGCGCACCGCCGTACAGAATCGTCGGCGCGGCGCGCTCGATCACAGCGAGACTGACCGGCTCGATCACGAGACCGATGGCCAGACACACGAGCCCGCAAGTCACGAACTGCACGAGCGCCAGCATGAGGGTGTCGTGCCGCAGCGCGAAGCGGCCGACCAGCATCATCTGTACGGAAATCACCAAGGCGCCGGCAAGCTGATACCAGTCGCCGTACAGGATCGAGAAGTGCTCGTTGACGCTCAGAAAGTACATGCCGATCGCTGCCAGCGTCGCACCGAGCCACGTGCCGAATCCCGTCCGATGACGAAACAGCACGCCCAGCAGGGGCACGAGCACCACATACAACGAACTGATGAAGCCGGCGTTGGCGACCTTCGTGTATTGCAGGCCGATCTGCTGCAACGAAATCGACGCCGACAGCACGACACCGAGCAGCACACCGGCACCGAGCAGTTCGCGTGCGCCGCCGGGTTCTCGTTTCGTCAGCTCAGCCAGCGCGGAGCGCCGCACGCAGACGATCATCGTCAGCACGACCAGCGCGCCGAGCAGGAAACGCAGTCCGGTAAACAGGAACGGTCCGATCGCATCGAGGCTTAAGCGTTGTGCGACGAATGCGGAGCCCCAGATGATCGCCGCGACCAGCATCAGCAGATTCGCGCGAAGGTGTTGACGTGTGTCAGGTTTCAAAGGCGGTTTTTCGAATTCGGTTGTTCTAACAAGGCGTTGTATCCGGTGCCGATTCTATCCGGGCGCACGCGTGCGGGATACGCCGCGAACATTCGCGAACACTTGAACACAATTGTGCACACATTCCCCCAACTTCAGGACAGACGCGGCGAGGCAGCGTCCCTAGACTGCGCCCGTGCGCTCGCGCTGCTGGCGGTGAAGCCGTCGCTGGCTTTCGATACGTATCACGTGTCGGCGGGTTCGGAAGCGCCGACCATCGGTCAGATCATCAGCGCCATGGACGAAGCCATCGGCACCTCGGGCAGCCGTTATTCGATGTGCCGCGTGCGCGACTTCGGCAAGATCGCACGCGAGGTGGTGGGCCGTGACCGTTGCAGCAGCGGCCGCCTGATCGAGCACGCGCTGCGTTTGTACGCCGGTTTCGCGGAGCTGGACTACGCGTTCGACAACCGCCGTCTGCGTGACGAGATCGGCTTCGAGCCGCTGCCGTTCACGGACTATGTGAGCGAATGTGTGCGGACCTCGCGCGGGGTGGGGATCGCCGAGCAGATGCGCTGGGACTTCAAATGAGTCTTCAACCGCGTGCACAGCGAGCGACTCGCGCGATAATCGCGCAACGGCCTCATGGATCAGGACACGAGTGACCCCCAGAGCAGGCCGACTTTCAGGCAGACGCAATGGACGAGAAAGACTGGATCGCCGGCGCCGCGAAGGCGCTGGCGATCATCGAAGCATTCGACGAAGAGCACGCGCGCATGACGCCGACCATGGTGGCCGCCCGCGCCGGGCTCTCGCGCACGGCGGCGCGCCGCTATCTGCTGACGCTGCGCGAACTCGGCTACGTGGATACCGACGGCAAGCTGTTCTGGCTCGCGCCGCGCGTATTGCGGCTCGGTCAGTCGTATCTGGATTCAGCACGCTTGCCGCGCACCGTGCAGCCATTTCTTCAGCGCATCACCGCGACGGTGCAGGAAACCGCGCTGGTCGCGATTCTCGATGAACACGACGTGGTCTACGTTGCGCGCAACGGCGTCAACCGCGCGATGGCGGTCGGTTTCGTGCTCGGCTCGCGGGCGAGTGCGCCGCTGTCGTCGGCGGGGTTGATCCTGTTGGCCTTCCAGCCGCCGGAAAGCATCGAGCAGTGGCTGGCGTCCTATCCGATCAAGGTATTCACGCCACATACGTATTCGACCACGGAGCGCCTGCGCGAAGTGCTGGGCGAAATCCGCCGCGATGGTTATGTCGTCACCGATCAACAACTGGAGCTGGGCATGCGTGGTGTTGCGGTGCCGTTGCGTGACCGGCATGGCTCGGTCGTGGCAGCGATCAGCGTAAGCATGCCGATCGGCCAGGAGTCGGCGAATGCGGCGCTGCATCGGGTGCTGCCGACCCTTCAGGAAACCGCCAGTTTGCTGCGGAATCTGGTCTAGAAGCGGGCCTAGGTAATCGCCCTGATACGGCATGCTTAATGAGTGAAAGCATATCGAAAGCAAGCTGTCTCGCGGAAAATACATATCGAGTTTTGCGCATGACAAACCGCCTACGCTGCGTAATACTCTCCCGCGGGGAGCGGTAAGGCGCCTCAAGCCTTGTCTGCTTCACCGTTTAGCTATTTCATTCACACTGACTCAGTCGTCCAGGTTTGGGGAACAACACATGAAAAAATTCATCGTCTCGCTCGCAGCCGCATCGATCGCGCTGGTCTCCGTTCAAGCTTTCGCACAGGCATCGGACGCAGCAGCGCCGGCCGCTGCAGCTAGCGCGCCGAAGAAGCACCACATCAAGAAGCTGAAGACGCACGGCAAGCGCGCTCCGGTTTCGGCAGCAGCTTCGGCAGCCGGCACGAACGACAAGGGCGCGGCAAACTAAGCTCACGCTTGGTTTCGCCGGGCGAACCCTGCCGGTTCTCTTGTGCGCGCCGCTTGTCGGCGAGTGCAGCGCAGTTCCGGTTAAATGTCGCCAGCAAAAAGGCCAGAGCTTCTGCTCTGGCCTTTTTGTATCGGACGGTGACTTTGGGCGATGTTTAGCCCGCGAGGCCGCGCTTGATGACCTCGTTCAGCAGCCCGCTCATACCTTCCGGATGCGTGGCGGCCCGTTCTTTCAGCTCCGCGACCAGGTCGCCATTCAGCTTGCAGGCGAACGCGACGAGGCCCTGCGCCTGATCGAGCTTGCGTTGTTCGCGGCGGTCGAGCTTCGGGTCGGCGGCAGCGGCTTTGCCGAAGCGGTCGGCGGTCGACAGTTTCATTGCGTTGTTCAGCTTGAGTGCCTTGTTCTTTTCAAGGTCGGTCTTTTTCATCGCCATACGGAAGGCCTCTGCCAGATAAGTAATCCCGCATTGTACGCATCGCGCCGCGCGACGAGCGAGCGGCGCCGATTCCGCACCCGAGTGGCGTTGGCGCGGTGCTCAGACCGTGTGGCGTCTGAGACGTCGAGCGGCGTTCAAATCGGCGGTTCCGGCGCGCCGGCCACGCTGTCCATCAGCGCACGCATGCGTTGCCAGTGCGTGCCTTCCCAGAACACTCGGCGGCACACGTCGCAGGTGACGAACTGGTTATGCCGTTCCAGCACGCCATCGGGCGCCCGATCGCCGACTTCATCTTTGGCGATACGCCGCAGCGGCGCATTGCACATCAGACACAAACGGAACGGCTGCGCGCTGCCGGCCAGATCGAGCCGTTCAAACACTTCGCGCAATTGCTCACGCGGCCGCAGTGTGCGTACGTAGCAGCCATGCGTGATGGCGCGGCGTTTTAATAGCTCCCGATCGCGTGTCAGTACGATGCGCTGTTGTGCTGCGGCGAGCGCTTCGATATCTGCGTCGGGATAGTGGTTGTCGTACAGCGTGTCGAAGCCGGCAAGCCGTAGCAGCGGTGCGAGACCGCCCAGATGCGCATCGGCAATGAAGCGCACCACGCGCAGCGGATGTTCGCGCACGCGCAATAGTGGCTGGATGTCGAGCGCTTCAAACTTCGGATAAACGGCGATGCGATCGCCGTCCGAGAGCGGATGATTGAAACCGACCGACTCGCCGTTCACCAGAATCAGTTCGACCTCGGTATGCGGCACGCCGAGCACTTCGATCATATGTTTCGCGGTCGCGCCGCGCGCGCAGGCGCAACTGAACGCGCGCCGGCGCAGGGGCCGGGCGAGAAAATCGTTCAGCTCCTCATAGAAGCGGAATGTCGCTGTGACCATCGCATCAGTATCGCACCGTGTTTAATTGCGTGCTGTCCTGCACGTGTCGCATGGGTGTGCTTTACTTCCAGTTCTTTAGAAGACGGAGCGACAGATGGACATCGGTTTTATCGGTCTCGGCGAGATGGGCGCCGCGATGGTTGCAAACATTTTGAAAGCCGGGCATCAGGTGCGCGTGTGGAACCGCTCGCCGGAACGCGCGCAGCCGCTCGCCGACGCAGGTGCGCGGATCGTCGCGACGCCCGCCGAAGCGTTTGCGGGCGACGCCGTGTTCTCGATGCTCGCCGACGATACCGCACTGCGCGAAGTCATCACCGCATCGCTGCTGGAACACGCCCCGCGCGGCCTGATCCACGTGAACATGGCGACGATCTCGGTGGCGCTGGCCGAGGAACTGGCGACGGCGCACGCCTCGCGCGGCGTCCATTACGTCGCCGCACCGGTGATGGGGCGGCCCGACGTCGCGGCGGCGGGCAAGCTGACGATCGTAGCGGGCGGCCCGGCCGAGTCGATCGACCGCGTGCAGCCGATTTTCGACGCCATCGGCCAGAAAACCTGGCGCATCGGTTCGCTGCCGCAACAGGCGAACGTGATGAAACTCGCGGCTAACTTCATGTTGGGCGCGGCGGTCGAGACGCTCGGCGAGGCGGCCACGCTCGTGACCGGCCACGGCCTCGCAATGCAGGATTTCCTCGACGTCATCACGAGCGGCCTGTTCCCGGGACCGGTCTATTCGGGCTACGGCAAGTTGATCGCGGAGCAGCGCTACGAGCCGGCCCTGTTCAAGGCGCGCCTCGGGCTGAAGGACCTCCGCCTCGCGCTGGCGGCCGCGGACGCGGTCAACACACCGCTGCCGATTGCGAGTGTCGTGCGTGACAGTCTGATCGAAGCGATAGCGCATGGCGACGGCGAGAAGGACTTCGCGGTGCTGGGCCAGGTGGCGGCACGGCGGGCAGGGCGCTGAGCGGGAGCTTGGGGCGCCGCGCTTAACGGCGCGCCCCGGCTTTCGTAGCGGAGCCCGGACTCGGCTGCTGGGCTGGCGTGCTTCGCCGTAAGGTTGCAGCGCTTGCGCGCCGAGATTCGCGCGATGGGAGTGTCGCTGCGGATTCGCCTAGGCGGGCATAATGGCCGTCCGATCCCTATTCACTTCGATTCCAAATGAGCCTGCATACCTGGTGGCTGTTCGTCGCCACTGTTTTCGTCGTTTCCGCGATTCCCGGTCCGAACATGCTGCTGGTGATGACGCACGGCGCCCAGCACGGCCTGCGCCGTTCCAGCGCGACCATGGCCGGCTGCCTTTCGGCGCTTGTGTTGATGCTGGCGGTGTCGGCGGCCGGCCTCGGCGTCTTTCTCGCGGCTTGGCCGACGATGTTCAACGCACTGCGGATGATCGGTGCGGCGTACCTCGTCTATCTGGGCATCAAGGCGTGGCGGGCGCCGGCTGACGAAGGTGCTGCGGGCGCGGTCGACGAACTCTCCGTCAAACCCGCGCGTTCGCGCTTCGCTCTGTTTCGCAATGGCTTCCTCGTGGCGGGCAGCAACCCGAAAGCCATCCTGTTCGCTGCCGCGCTGCTGCCGCAATTCATTGATGCCGCGCAGCCCAAGCTGCCGCAGTTCGGCGTGCTCGTCGCTACTTTCGCGGTCATCGAGGTGAGTTGGTACCTCGTGTACGCCGGTTTCGGCACGCGAATTGGGGCCAGGTTGAAGAGCCGCAGCGTTGCCAGGATGTTCAATCGTCTGACGGGTGGAGTGTTCGTCGGCTTCGGCGCGATGATGGCGCTGGTGCGCCACTAGGCGAACGGCTGACTCGCGCGTGCGCAGTCAACGCCGCTCGCAAAACGTTGCGAGAGTTGTTGTGCCTATACAACGCCGAGGGTCAACCCTAATTTGTATGTTGCGACGCACCAAATGATTTGCTATAGTTCGTCTTGTCTCCTCCATGTCTCCTCTGATATGGATTCAGCCCGCCGGCTTAGGCGGGCTTTTTTTTGCCCTGAATTTCCAGCGTCCCCCAGAAAAGACAACGCCGGCTGACCCTCCGCGGGGCCGCCGGCTTTGTCGTATCTGCGTCGAACTCAGAACTTGTAGGACACGGCCAGGAACGAAATGATCGGATCGGCTTTCAGCTCTGCCTTCGAGACACCCAATTCCGTGCCGTCCGCCGCCTTGATGATGACCGACGAGGTGGTCTTCAGCGGAATGTACGTGACCGAAGCCACAAGGCCCCAATGATCGGTGATGTTGTACGAGAGACCCGCATTGAACACCGGCTGCCAGGACGACGACGCCTTCGCCGACACCTGCGTCTGTCCGGGCTTGCCCGCGCCGGCGGCCAGCACTGAGCCGAGATTGTTCTGCGTCGCGGTCACGAAGTTCTGGCTCAGTTGAACGTCGGAGAACCAGTTATACGACACGCCGATACCCACGAACGGCCTGAAATGGGCCGTCGGCGCATTGAAGTAATACTGGAACAGCAGTGCCGGGCTCCATTGGCGCACGCTCTTCACGATCGGATTGGCCTGCGGATCGCCCAGGTTCTGCTGACCGAGTGCGCCTGCCGGTCCCGGCGGCTTGACGGTGCCGTGCCCGTAGAGCTTGAAAACCGGTGGTACGCCCGCCACTGTCGACACGGCGATGTGATCGGTGAGGTAGTGGCTGAATACGAGGCCGACGGTATTGGCCGTACTGGTCGACAACCCCGTGCCGGAAGACGTGAACGAGCTCGGCAGACGCAGCGGTGTATTGATTGGCGTCGGGGCGACGGTGGTGGTCAGCGGCGTGCTCGAATCCTGCGGCATGACGTGGAACCAGCCGAGCACGGCGACGTTGTCGCCGGCGTGTTGTGCGTGCGCACTGACCGACAGGCAAGCGGCCAGTAGCGCGAAATAGATTTTTTTCATGTTGTTCCTCCCTGGGGCGCGCGTTGCGTTCGTCTCGCGCGGCGAGCGATGGCGGCCTCGCGGCCCAGCCGGTGCGCTGGATACTGGGTGGGCGCCGGCTGCTGCGCTATTGCTGTGCGCAGCAGCCGGGACGCGAACGCCTCGTTGCGTGTCGGCGGCGCGTGCTGCGTCCATTACTGGACGAAGGCGCCGATCGTGAAGTACGGCGAGGCCGCGTTGGTCAGATCGAGGTAGCCGAACACGCCACCCGTGAAGATCATCTTTCCGGTCGGCGTGGTGCCCGTCGAGGCACCCACTTGCGTTGTCGTCACGACACCCGGCACGGTCTGCGTGAAGCTCAGATTCAGCGCCGTCGCGAGCGATGCCTGCGATGGGTTGAACGGATCGAGCAGCGTGGCCTGCACGCCTTCGAGTGCGGTGGTGCGATAGTCGAACTGGCTATCCACGCCGATGTACTCGCCGTTTTGTGAGTTCACCGCGATCGAGCTTTGCGGCGCCAGAATCGAGATGCCCGATTCATCGTCCGCGTACGGGCCGAGTTCGCCATTCACCGGCGTCGTCACCGACGAGTTCGCCGCGCCGGTTCGCACCAGGATCGGCACCACCTGATTGCGCAGCTTGCCGACGATCATGTAGCCGCGAGCCTTGGGCGTCGTGGCGAGCGTCGGTTTGGCCTGGCCCAGGAACTTGTCGGTTTCGAATGCGCCGCTGCCGTCCGACGACTGCACGAAGTTCGTACCCGGCTGCTGGCAACTGCCCGCGTTGACACCGGAGTTGTCGCACTCGGTCCATGTGCCGTCCGCGTTGATCGTGATCTTCGTATCGACCGCGACCGGCGCGAAGTTCTGCGACGGAACCTGGTGATAGCCGAGCTGGTTGTAGGTGCCGGCCACGTTCGCGAGATTCGTTTCAATCGACGAGAAGCCGATGAACGGGTAGTACGGGAACTTGGTGTCGGGTACCGCGCCCACGCCGAGAATCCCGCCGAACGAAATTTCCGCCCCCGGGATCGTGCCACCCGCCACGCCTTCGCCCACAAAAATCCGCGCCGGACGATTCGGGTCGAGGCTCGCGCCGTTCAGGCGGAAGGCACACTGATTGAGCTTGTTGGTCGGCAGCTGGGTTTCCTGCGTCAGCGTGCCGCTTGCGCTCTGGCCGGCGCGAGTCGGTGCGACGGTGCCGGTGGTCGCCGGAATCGGCGACTCGATGTAGTTGATCTGCCAGGTCATCTTGGTCGTGTCCATCTGCAGCTTGACCAGTTCACCGTCACCGCCGCCGCCCGTGAACACCGTGCCGTAGTCGAGCGACGCAGGACACAGGCGAACTTCCGTTACCGGTCCATCGCCGTTGCCGCCACCACCACTGCATGCCCCCAGTAACGGTGCTGCAAGAGCGAGCACCGAAAGGATTCTCCATTTCATACCGCCTCCAGAATTTTCTCGTTGTGTGTGGCCGGCTCCCAGTCCTGCCACCTTTTGCTCTATTTATGTCTCGTGCTGCGAATAGCCGGTCCTTCGTTCCTTATTTGCTGATCTGAGCGCCGATGCCGAAGTAGGGGGCGTTAGGCGTATCCGAATTGGCCGACGTCGACGTGATGCCGCCGTTGACGGTCCCTTGAATTTCGATCGCGTACAGTCCGCCCGAGGCGATCGCCAAACCGGTCTGGCCGTTTGCTTGCTGGACGCCGACCAGTCCAGGGCTCGGCAGACCGTAGCCCAGGCCGAAGCCGTCTTCCGCCGCGGAAGTCGACGGATTGATGAAGGTGCCCACGCCTCCCTGGATCAAAGTCGCGGTCGACTTGAAGTTCGAATCCGCGCCGACATAACCGCCGTCGAAGCCGCCCGACGCGAGCGGTGTGGCTGCGGCGAGCATTGCAATACCTGATTCGTCATCGACCGACAGGGTGGCGATTCTGACGTGCCCGGTGCGAACCACCAGCGGCACTGTTGCGCCATTGACCTGACCGATGATCATGTGAGCTGTGCCGGATTTGTCGGTACGCAGCGGCGCTGGATTGCCACCATTGACGATTTGCGGCGGAGTCGCGCTGTCGAAATAGCCGTTGCTGTTGAGTGTGAGTGCGGCGCCAGTCGTCAGACAGCCACTTGAACTCGACGATGTACAGTTACCGCTCGCATCGAACGTCTCCACCGAGGTGGTGGCAACGGTTTCGTAATTCGCGGTCGGCGAGAGGTGATAAAGCAGGCCGTTGTAAGTGCCTGGCAGCTTCGTGATATCGGTTGTGGTGCTGGCGAAGCCGAGGAACGGGTAAAAGTCGAAATGACGCTTGTTCACGGCGCCGATGCCTAAGCCCAGTGCGCCGGCGTATTGCACCGTTGCGCCTGGAATGCCGCCGCCGGCTACGCCTTGGCCCACGAGGATCGTCGGCGGATTCGGATTGTTCACGAAGTCGGGCGTCGTGTAAGTGGTGCCATCGGAGGCGGTGCCGGTGCCTTTGCCAAGAATGAATGCGCAACGCGTCTGTTCCGCGGTCGGCAGCGCGCCGGTCGGCGGGTGGATCACGGCGCCCGTGATTTGCGTACCGGCTCGCGTGACTTCGACGCTTGCACTCGTCAACGGAATCGGCGACTCAAGCCACTTCAGCGTGTACGTCATCGCAGTCGCGTCGATGTTCACCTGCACGACTTCGCCACTACCCGCGCCACCGAGATACGTCGTTTTAACGATGTCGGCAGTAGCCGGACACAACGCCGTAGTACCGGCGTTCGAAGTCGGCGGACCTTGCACGCCGCAGCTCGAGCCCGAGCATTGCGGTGCGCTGATCGTGCCGGGATTGTCGGCCTTGCCGCCGCCACAAGCGATGAGGAATGGGGCCGTGGCGATGGCCATCGCCAGGCCTCGAGTAATGCCGTGCGACATGCTGCTGTCTCCCTTCATGTAATTGTGCGAACTAATTTCGCTGCGCAGTTAATGCCTGTCAATTGAATGAGCCGTCTAAAAAGACCGATTCAAACAGTGCATTTTTTGCCGGACGCGCACTACGCGGGGCCCGGGGGCCCTTTTAAACAAAAAAGGAATTTTTGCTTCGACGGCGGCGCCGTTGCTTCGCCGCACATCCTTGCCAGGTAAGCGTTACAGCAAAATGGCTCTATCATCTTCGAACGACCGTTCGAGAAAATATCCGGAGTTTCCCTATGTGGAAAACTATGCTGTGCGGGTCAATTTGAGGAATGAATTACCGTCAGTTGATGAGCAGTCCGATTTTTCTTTTTAAAGTAATGCGGGCTACTACTGATTAACTGCGAAAGAGGAATTCTGAAGGCGGGTTTTTAAAACAGAAAAGCCGGTCTGGAAAGACCGGCTTTTTTAGCGGATTGACAGCGGATGCCGTCTGTATCTCGAACTTGCTCAGCGTTTCAAGCCCATTTCTTCGGCGGCGCCGATCGCGAGGTTCATGCACTGGATTGCCGCGCCCGATGCACCCTTGCCGAGGTTATCGAGGCGCGCGACCGTCACGAAGCGCTCTTCATTGCCGAACACGAACAGGTCGACACGGTTGGTGTCGTTGTTCGCCTGTACGTCGAAGAAGCCGCTGTCGAGGTTCGCTTCCGCGTCGAACGGCGCGACGTTCACGAATGCCTCACCCGCGTAGTACTCGGCGAACAGCGCCTGTACGTCTTGCGGCTTGGCCTTCTTGGCCAGTTGGTTCGGCGAGAAGAACGTGGTGACCGCGAGACCCTTGTAGAAGTCGCCGACGATCGGCGTGAACACCGGCGCCGACTTCAGGCCCGTATGCGCCGCCATTTCCGGCAGATGCTTGTGCGTTAGACCGAGTGCGTACGGGCGCGGGCTCTTGAGCTTGTCGTTACCGCCGGCTTCGTAGTCGGCGATCATCTTCTTACCGCCGCCGCTATAACCGGTGATCGAGTAAGCGTGCGCAGCGAACTCCGGCGCCACGACGCCTGCTTCGACAAGCGGACGCATGGCCAGTACGAAGCCCGATGCATGGCAGCCCGGCACGGCTATGCGTTTCGCCGTGCGCAGACGCTCGCGTTGCGAGTGGGCCAGTTCGGGCAGGCCGTAGGCCCAGTCGGCTGATGTGCGGAAGGCCGTGCTGGCATCGATCAGCACGGTGTGGTCGTTCTCGACCAGCGAGGCCGACTCGCGCGAGGCGACATCCGGCAGGCACAGGAATGTGACGTCCGATGCGTTGATGAGACGACGGCGTTCTTCGAGGTCTTTGCGCTTCGCTTCTTCGATACGCAGGATCTCCACGTCGGCGCGTTGCGACAGGTATTCGAAAATCTTCAGGCCGGTCGTGCCTTCCTGTCCGTCGACAAAAACTTTCGTGCTCATCTCGATCTCACTGGCTTGCTGGAAACGGGGCGCGACACCGCGCCGGAACGCTATTTTAAGACGTGATGGCAGTGGGTGTGCGAAACGGGGTGAAAAAACGACGATGCGCGCCGAAAATGACATCGGCATGACCGGTTACGCGACAGATGCAAGCCGATGCTAGTGGGATCCGAGCAAATTAGCGGCGCTTGCCAAGGGCCGCACAGCACGCATTCTGGCGAGCGCCACGCCCAACTCGAGTGCGTGCGATTTGGCTGCGCCTTCCCGGCGCGAGCCTTCGTACGCAGCGTTATCGAACCCCCGCGTTCCACCGCGCCGTCACGTCGGCAACGCGCTTGCCGAACATCCGGGCCGTTTCCAGATCGCCGGCGGGCGGCGCTTCTTCCGGCGACGCATCCGCGGGGGACTGCGCCAGCAGGCCGGTAAAGCCGCCCACGTAGTTCAGGTCGTTCCGCGTCGCCGCCTTGGTGTTCGACGGCATCATGCCGGTGCCCACCCAGATCATGCTGTGTTGCATCGCCAGCGTGACGAAGTACTGGATCGTCGAAAACTTGTCGCCGTTCATGGTCGCCGAGTTGGTGAAGCCAGCCGCGATCTTGTCCTTCCACGTCTGGCCGAACCACGGTTTCGAACTCGCGTCGGCAAATTTCTTGAAGTCGGCGGACGGGCCGCCCATGTAGGTCGGCGCGCCGAAGATGATGGCGTCGGCGGCCGCCAGTTCTGCCCAGGCCGCGTCGTCGATCTCGCCGACCGGCATGAGTTTCGCGTCCGCGCCGGCTTCGAGCGTGCCGGCCAGCACGGCTTCGGCGACTTTCTTCGTGTGGCCGTAGCCGCTGTGATAAACGATGACGATTTTCGACATAGCACTCTCCGGCAAGATGAAAAAGCAGAGGTAAGTACGGCAACGGTGCAAGCGCATGTAGCGACGCGACATCGACAAGCATCGCCTGCGCCGCCCTGTTGCACATTAGCGTGCGCGGATGACAGAAATTCCGCGGCGGCAATACGATGCAAGCCGTGCGCCCATCAATGTGTCGACCCACGGCGCGACTTGCCCGGGCGCGGCACCCGGCGCCGTGTGAGTCGCGTGTCGGCTTGCAGCCGATGCAGTTCGAGTCAGATGTCGACGGGCGCTGCTACCGCCCGTAGCTCACCACCATCCGCGCACTGCCGAGCGTGGCGGTGCTGATCTCGTGATCGAACATGAGCGCCGGGCGTCCTTGAGCGAGGCGCAGGTCCGCGGTGCTGAGCGCATAAACGGTGACGGTATAGCGATGAGGTTTGCCGGGTGGCGGGCAGGGGCCACCGTAGCCGTCGATATCGAAGTCGTTGCGTGCTTCGACCGCGCCGAGTTTCTTCAGGAAGCCCGACGAGCTGGCGTTTTCCGGCAAGCTGTCGACGGTGGCCGGAATGGCCGCCACGGCCCAGTGCCACCAGCCGCGGCCGGGCGCATCCTGGTCGAATATCGTGACCGCGAAGCTGCGTGTGCCGGCCGGCGCATCGTGCCACGTCAATTGCGGCGAGCGATTGCCGCCTTTGCAGTCGTCCTGATTGAAAACCTGAGCCGTATCCACGGTACCGCCCGCGCGGAAGCTGGCGCTGGTCAGCGTGAACACACCCTCGGCGAATGCGTCAGGACAATGCGCCGCGAATAGCGCGAGACCCAGCATCGCGCAGGTGAGGGACGGCATACGGCGGAATGGTGAAGCAAGCGAAACAACCAGGCAACGCGAGCGCATGTGCCGGTTCTCCTGTCAGGGCGCGAGGCGGTTGTCCTCGCGAGGATTATTGTCCCTATTTTGTGCCCCAGGGTCGAATCAAGTCTAACATTCGCTTTGCGACGGATCATTGTTGCCGCCGGCGGGCTTGGCGGACGCGAAATCGGCTATAGTCGGAGGAATTATTCGCGCGAATACAGGCGCGTTCCCGATCAGCTCAAGTACCAAGAATAGAAAGGTATGTCAGAAGTTTTGGAGAGTGGTTTATCTGTCGAGGGGAGGCCAATGCAAGATCCAGTCAGGGTCGTGGTCGCCGACGACCATCCGGTGATTCTGTTCGGCGCCGAACAAGCTTTGCTCAAGTTTCCAGGCCTGCAGGTCGTCGCGCGCGCGCGACAGTCAACCGAACTGGTCAAGGTGCTGCAAACCGTTGCGTGCGACGTGCTCGTCACGGATCTGGCCATGCCAGGCGGCCAATACGGTGACGGTTTGCCGTTGATCGGCTATCTGCGCCGCAATTTTCCCGACCTTCCCATTGTCGTGCTGACGATGCTGGAAAACGCCGCGCTGCTTAAACGGTTGAGCGAACTCGGCGTGACGTCGGTCGTCAACAAATCGGACGATCTGAGCCACATTGGGCTCGCGGTGCAGCACGTCAGTCGCAACCTGGAATACATGAGCCCGTCGGTCAAGGCGTCACTCGATACGCTGCGCATGAATGCCGGCGGCAAGAACGAAGAAGTGATGCTGTCGCGGCGCGAACTCGAAGTGGTGCGCCTGTTCGTGTCCGGCATGACGATCAAGGAGATTGCGGAGCAGCTCAATCGCAGCATCAAGACGATCAGCACGCAGAAGAACACGGCAATGCGCAAGCTCGGCATCGATCGCGATTCGGAGTTGTTCCAGTACGCGCAGAGCAACGGCTTGCTGAATCTGTCGTCGCATTCGGTCGACGATACCGGCAGCGCGCCCTAGGCGCGGTCGTACTTTCGTCCGGCCGGACGAGCTCGATAAAAAAGGCCGCCTGTCCATCGACAGGCGGCCTTTTCATTCCATCCGGGTCAAGCGGCTGCGCTTACTGCGGCGTCGCGTTGGCGCCGCCGTGTGCCGCGGACCATTCGGCCGGCGCGTGCAGGAATTTTTCCACTTCGTCGAGTGTCTTGGCATCGAAGTAGTTGTTGGCCTTGGCGACCCGCAACACGTCCCACCACGTGGCAAGCGCGTGCAGATCGACGTCGATGTCTTTCAGCACCGACACGCTTTCCTTGAAGATGTTGTAGTGGAACAGCACGAAGCAGTGGTTCACCGTTGCGCCGGCAGTGCGCAGCGCGTTGATGAAGTTGATCTTGCTGCGGCTGTCCGTGGTCAAGTCTTCGACCAGCAGGACGCGTTGACCTTCGGTCAGCAAACCTTCGATCTGCGCGTTGCGGCCGAAACCCTTCGGCTTCTTGCGCACGTATTGCATCGGCACCATCAGGCGGTCGGACAGCCATGCCGCGAACGGGATGCCGGCGGTTTCGCCACCGGCGACCGCGTCGATCTGCTCGTAGCCGACGTCGCGCAGAATGGTGGCTTCGGCCATTTCCATCAGGCCACGACGCACGCGCGGATACGAGATCAGCTTGCGGCAGTCGATATAAACCGGGCTCGCCCAGCCGGACGTGAAAATGTACGGTTTCTCCGCGTTGAAGTGCACTGCTTGCACTTCCAGCAGCATCTTGGCGGTCGTGTCGGAGATCGTCTGGCGATCGAAGCCTGTCATGGGCGGATCCTTGGGTGTGAGCGAGGAGAAGCGGGCGCGAGGCCCGGTGGCGCAGCAAGCTGGGTATACCGCGCCATGATGGGCGGCGCCTTGATAGGCAAATACGCAACTGGTCAGTGGAGTGCAGGCCAGTTTTTGCTGCGCGCGTAGCCCGACATTTTACCCGAAACGGCCCCTCCCGAGGAGGCCGTCGTGCGTGCCGGCAGCGAATGACGGTCATAAAGGCGGCGCTGAACAGGGCTTGTGCGGTTCGTCCAGAGCCCTATTGCTGCTGCGTTCCGGGCTGTTTTTCGGTCTGCTTTTTGGCCTGCTTTTTGGCCCGCTTGTGAGCGGCCTGGCGCGCCTTTACACTCACGCGAATTTGCTGGGCGCTTGCAGGGTTGCTGCCTCCATGTCCTACGGAATGCTTTCAATGACTGTCGCTTCTTCTGCCACCGAGACCCGTGAACCCGCCAGGAGCGGCTATGCCGGCCGCGCGCTGGTCGCTTCGGTACTTGGTTACGCGATGGACGGCTTCGATCTGCTGATCCTCGGTTTCATGCTGCCGGTGATTGCCGCCGATCTGCATCTGAGCTCGGCGCAGGCAGGCTCTCTCGTGACGTGGACGCTGATCGGCGCGGTAGCGGGCGGCCTGATTTTCGGCGTGTTGAGCGACTATTTCGGCCGCGTGCGGATGTTGACGTGGACGATTCTGATCTTCGCCGTCTTCACCGGACTGTGTGCGCTGGCGCAGGGTTATACCGACCTGTTGGCCTATCGGACCATTGCAGGCATTGACCTCGGCGGCGAGTTCGGCATCGGCATGACGCTGGTGGCCGAGGCGTGGCCAGCGTCGCAGCGGGCGCGCGTGTCCTCCTATGTCGGGCTGGGGTGGCAACTCGGGGTGCTGGCGGCCGCGTTGCTGACGCCGCTCCTGCTGCCGGTGATTGGCTGGCGCGGCATGTTCGCGCTTGGATTGCTGCCTGCCGTGGTGTCGTTTTTCGTGCGGCGCAGCGTCGAGGAGCCGGCGCTTTTTACCGAGCGCGTCGCACGTGGAATGCGCAAGCTGCCGCTCAAATTGCTGGTGGCCGACGGACGTACTACGCGCGCCAGCATCGGCGTTGCGATTCTGTGTTCAGTACAGAACTTCGGCTATTACGGTCTGATGATCTGGCTTCCGAGCTATTTGTCGAAGACGTTCGGTTATTCGCTGACCAAGTCCGGCGTGTGGACCGCCGTGACGGTGCTCGGCATGGCGTGCGGTATCTGGCTGTTCGGCATGGCCGCCGACCGTTTCGGCCGCAAGCCGACGTTCCTGTTCTACCAGGTCGGCGCGGTGGTGATGGTATTCGTCTACGCCCATCTGACCACGCCGATGACGCTGCTGATCGGCGGCGCGGCGATGGGCGTGTTCGTCAACGGGATGATCGGAGGCTATGGTGCGCTGATCTCCGAGCTTTATCCGACCGATGCGCGCGCCACCGCGCAGAACGTGCTGTTCAACGTCGGCCGGGCGGTCGGCGGTTTCGGGCCGGTGGTCGTAGGCGCATTGGCCGCACGCTATTCGTTCGGCGCCGCGCTCGCTTTGCTCGCGTCGATCTATCTGCTCGACATCTTCGCGACACTCTTTCTGATCCCCGAACGACGCGGCGCCGAGCTCGAATGACATGTGCGTGACTCTCGCCTGGCCCATGCTTGACTTGGACATGCGGCACGTGGGGCCATCCGCTCAATGACCGGTCCAATGCCCGCCAGATGCGGCGCTGCAGCATTGCTGGCCGGTGTTTCGCCGATGGCGAGCCATGTTAACCACTCAGTGCATCGACGCGTTCGGGGTGTACACTAACCGACCCGCGTAGCACTCCGCACCGTCTTGCCCTCCGCTGAGGTTTGACGCCGCGCTCAACCGGCGCATGCGAAAACCGCCGCAGTCGATTATCCGTTCGATAGATGCAAGCGATGCCAACGGTGCGGTGTGCCGGGCCCAATTACTTACGTCTCGCAGGCTAAAAAATGGACGAACAACTTAAGCAAAGCGCTCTCGCCTACCACCAGTTTCCGAAGCCCGGCAAGATTTCGGTCACGCCTACCAAGCCACTGTCGAACCAGCTCGACTTGTCGCTCGCGTACTCGCCGGGCGTCGCCGCGGCCTGCATGGCGATCTACGAAGACCCGCTCGACGCGCAGAAGTACACCTCGCGCGGCAACCTCGTCGGTGTGATCACGAACGGTACAGCCGTGCTCGGTCTCGGCAATATCGGCCCGCTCGCCGCGAAGCCGGTGATGGAGGGCAAGGGTTGCCTGTTCAAGAAGTTCGCCGGTATCGACGTGTTCGACATCGAACTCTCCGAGTCCGACCCGGACAAGCTGGTTGAAGCGATCGCGATGCTCGAGCCTACGTTGGGCGGTATCAATCTCGAAGACATCAAGGCGCCTGAGTGCTTCTACATCGAAAAGAAGCTGCGCGAGCGCATGAAGATTCCGGTCTTCCACGACGATCAGCACGGCACCGCGATCATTGCTTCGGCGGCGATCCTGAACGGCCTGAAAGTGGTCGGCAAGAAGCTCGACGAAGTGAAGCTGGTGTGTTCGGGCGCGGGCGCGGCTGCCATCGCGTGTCTGGATCTGCTGGTGAATCTGGGCCTGTCGAAAAAGAACGTGCTGGTCACGGACTCGAAAGGCGTGATCTACGAAGGCCGCGGCAATCTGGATCCGTCGAAGGAACGTTACGCGGCGAACACCGAAGCGCGCACGCTGGCTGACGCGATTCGCGGCGCCGACGTGTTCCTCGGCTGCTCGAGCGCCGGCGTGCTGAAGCCGGAAATGGTCGTCGAGATGGGCACCCAGCCGCTGATTCTGGCGCTGGCGAATCCGGAACCGGAAATCCGCCCGGAAGAAGCGAAGAAGGTGCGTCCGGACTGCATCATCGCAACGGGCCGTTCGGACTACCCGAACCAGGTCAACAACGTGCTCTGCTTCCCGTTCATTTTCCGCGGCGCGCTGGATGTCGGCGCAACCACGATCACGGAAGAAATGAAGCTCGCGTGCGTGCGTGCGATTGCGGAGCTGGCAGAAGAAACCGACCAGGGCGATGAAGTCGCCAAGGCGTATGAAGGTCACTCGCTCGAATTCGGTCCTGACTACCTGATTCCGAAGCCGTTCGATCCGCGCCTGATCATCAAGATCGCGCCGGCTGTCGCGCAAGCCGCGATGGACTCGGGCGTTGCGACCCGTCCGATCAAGGATATGGACGCGTACCGCGAAGAACTCGGCACGACCGTGTACCGTACCGGCATGGTGATGCGTCCGGTGTTCGCCGCGGCGAAGTCGGAAGTGGCGCGTATCGTGTTCGCCGAAGGTGAAGACGAGCGCGTGCTGCGCGCAGCGCAATTCGTGCTGCTGGAAAAGATTGCCAAGCCGATTCTGGTCGGTCGTCCGTCGGTGATCGAGATGCGTCTGAAGAAGATGGGCTCGAAGCTGAAGTGCGGTGAAGACTTTGAGGTTGTCGATCCGGAAGACGATCCGCGCTATCAGCAATGCTGGCAGGCGTATCACGAACTCGGCGCGCGCGAAGGCGTCACGCCGGACGTCGCGAAGGCCGCGATGCGCAAGTTCAACACGCTGATCGGCGCGATCCTCGTGCGCCTTGGCCAGGCCGACGGCATGATCTGCGGGATGATCGGCCAGTACCACGCGCATCTGAAGTTCATCGAACAGGTGCTGGGTAAGGCAGACAACGTGCAGAACTTCGCTGCAATGAACCTGCTGATGTTGCCGGGCCGCAATCTTTTCATCTGCGATACGTACGTGAATGAAACGCCGACCGCCGAACAGCTCGCCGACATGACGATGCTGGCTTCGCGCGAAATCGAAAAGTTCGGCATCACGCCGAAGGTTGCGTTGCTGTCGAATTCGAATTTCGGCAGCGCGCCGTCTTCGTCGTCACAACGTATGGCCGCAGCTCGCAAGCTGATCGCTGAACGTGCGCCTTCGCTCGAGATCGACGGTGAGATGCACGGCGACGCGGCATTGTCGGAAGCCGTCCGCAAGGCCGCATTCCCGGGCACGACGCTGACCGGTGAAGCGAACCTGCTGATCATGCCGAACGTGGAAGCGGCAAACATCACGTACAACCTGCTGAAGATGATCGGAGGCGAAGGCGTGACGGTCGGTCCGTTCCTGCTGGGCGCGGAAAAGCCGGTGCACGTTCTGACGCCGGCTGCGACCGTGCGCCGGATCATCAACATGACCGCAGTGGCTTCGGCAAACGCACGCAAGGGGTGAGCGCGCAGTCATGCGGACAGGTTGATGGTTGAAGCGACGCCGCGCGCATTGCGGCGTTTGCGGTAAGTCTGTGAGAACGCCACGGAAGTTGATTCCGTGGCGTTTTTTTATGTGTGCATTCTTGTTCTGATGGCCGTTCGTCTGAGAAATTCTTATGGAGCTAAGCGAGCTTTAAGAATGCTCCTATTCGATTCGCTGTGACACTTTTGTAAAGTTACTTCTGAGGCGCAGCACAACGCGATGGCAACGGAACAGTCGGCTGGTCAATCCTTTGCATCGAGTCAGGCGCTGCGTTTCCTCTGGTGTTGAGAAGTTCGTAGTGGCTGTAGTAGTTCTGATGGTGAAGACAGTAGTACCAATGGGTTGCAGTACTGGTAGTAAGTGTGTGTTGTTGTAGTTGGTGGTTGGTAGTTGAAGTAGCGGTTGGTAGTTGAAGTAGCGGTTGGTAGTTGAAGTAGCAGTTGGCGGTTGAAGTAGCAGTTCGTAGTTGTAGTAGCTGTCTGGTAGTTGTTTGTTTTTGGTTGGTTGTTGTTGTGTTGTTGGAAGGAGCAGTACCGCTTGTTCTTGTACACACGCATCACGTGGCGAAACAGGCAAAAAAAGGCGACTGTCCGCGAGGACAGCCGCCTTTTCCATTTCAGGCCAATGTCGGCCGGTCAAGCCGGCAAGTTCATGCCGCGTACTGCGTCTTCCCCGCTTCCGGCGAACGCCAGCGCGTCAGCAAGTCATTCCACTTGACCCGCACGCCTTTCAGGTTATTTTCCTTCACGTGCCCGTAGCCGCGGATACCGTCCGGCAGATTCGCCAGTTCGACCGCCAACTCACGCTTCTGCGCGGTCAGGCCACCGATCAGCTCGCGTACCAGCGCCTCGTACTCGACGATCAGCGCACGCTCCGTGCGACGCTCCTCCGTCTTGCCGAACACGTCGAGCGCCGTCCCGCGCAGGAACTTGAGTTTTGCGAGCACGTGCATGGCGCTGAACACCCAAGGTCCGTACTTCTTCTTCACCAGATGACCTTGTGCGTCTTTTTTCGAGAACGTCGGCGGCGCGAGGTGAATGTGCAGCTTCCAGTCGCCTTCGAAATTCGCCTTCAGTTTTTCGATGAACGCGGGGTCGCTATAGAGCCGTGCGACTTCGTACTCGTCCTTGTAGGCCATCAGCTTGTGCAGATTCTTCGCGACCGCTTCAGTCAACGGCAACTGGCCGTCGATCGAATCGAGTGCCGATTCCGCCACGCGCACTTGCGACACCAATGCACGATAACGGTCCGCATAAGCGGCGTCCTGGTACGCGGCAAGATAGTCAGCGCGCTTGTCGATCAGCGTGTCGAGCGCCTTCGGTGTGTGCAGCGAGATGATCTTGCTGCTCGTCGTTTCCGCTGCGGCACCGCGTCCTTGCGAGTGCGCGAGCGTGCGCACCGAGGCCAGGTCGTGCGCGGCACGACGGCCCCATTCGAAAGCCGCACGGTTCTTCTCGATCTGCACGTTGTTCAGCTCGATTGCGCGCATCAGCGATTGATACGTCAGCGGCACCCAGCCGCGTTGCCACGCGTAGCCGAGCACGAACGGATTCGTGTAGATCGCATCGCCAAGTAGCGCGACGGCGAAGTGATTCGCATCGACCATATCGATGCCGTCGTCGCCCGCACCGGCACGCACGTCCGCTTCGGTGCTGCTGCCCGGAAAGCGCCAGTTCGGGTTCTTGATGAGTTCGGCGGTCGGCGTGTGCGCGCTATTGAGCACGACACGGGTCCGGCCCACCTGCATCCGCGAAACGCATTCGTCGCTGGCGGTCACGATCGCGTCGCAGCCGATCACGAGACTGGCTTCGCCCATTGCGATACGGGTCGCGTGAATGTCGCCCGGGTTCTGCGCGATCTGCACGTGGCTCATCACGGCGCCGCCCTTCTGCGCGAGACCGGTGACGTCGAGCACCGTGACGCCCTTGTTTTCCAGATGCGCGGCCATGCCGAGCAAGGCGCCGATCGTTACGACACCCGTGCCGCCGACGCCCGTCACCAGCACCCCATAAGGGCGCGCGATCGACGGTAGTTCGGGTTCCGGCACCGGTGGCATCGCGTCACCGACAATGCCGGAAGCCGCCTTCGGCTTGCGCAACTGACCCCCTTCGACGGATACGAAGCTCGGGCAGAACCCGTTCACGCACGAGAAGTCCTTGTTGCACGTCGACTGATTGATCTGGCGCTTGGTGCCGTACTCGGTATCGAGCGGCTCGACAGACAGGCAATTCGACTTCACCGAGCAATCGCCGCAGCCTTCGCACACCGCTTCGTTGATCACGACACGACGCGCCGGATCCGGATACGTGCCGCGTTTCCTGCGGCGGCGTTTCTCCGTCGCGCAGGTCTGGTCGTAGATCAGGATCGTGGTGCCGGAAATCTCGCGAAGCTGACGCTGAACTTCATCGAGCTTGTCGCGATGGTGAATGTCGATGCCTGGCGCGAGACCGACGTTCGCGGAGTATTTCTCCGGTTCATCGGTGACGATCACGATCTTCGTCGCGCCTTCTGCGGCGAGTTGATGCGTAATCTGCGGCACGGTCAGCACGCCGTCGACCGGTTGCCCGCCCGTCATCGCGACTGCATCGTTATAGAGAATCTTGTAGGTGATGTTCGCCTTCGACGCGATCGCCGCGCGAATCGCGAGCAGACCCGAGTGGAAGTAGGTGCCGTCACCGAGGTTGGCGAATACGTGCTTATCGTTGGTGAACGGCGCCTGGCCGATCCACGCGACGCCTTCGCCGCCCATCTGGCTGAAGGTGCTGGTGCTGCGGTCCATCCACACGGTCATGTAGTGGCAGCCGATGCCGGCCATCGCACGCGAACCTTCCGGCACGTTCGTCGACGTGTTGTGCGGGCAGCCTGAACAGAACCACGGCTTGCGCTCGGCTTCGACGCGCGGACGCGCCAATGCTTTTTCCTTCGCTTCGATGACCGCAATGCGCGTCGCAATGCGCGCACGCACGTCGGACGGCAGGTCGAACTTGTCGAGCCGCGTGGCGATCGCCTTGGCGATGATCGCCGGTGAGAGTTCGTAGTGCGCCGGCAGCAGCCAGTTGCCCATCGGCACGGACCATTCGCCACCCGCGCCGTCCTTTTCATCGAACTTGCCGAACACGCGCGGACGCTGCGCATCGGGCCAGTTGTACAGTTCTTCCTTGATCGCGTATTCGAGAATCTGGCGCTTTTCTTCAACCACCAGAATTTCATCTAGACCGCGTGCGAAGGCTTGCGCACCTTGCGCCTCGAGCGGCCATACACAGCCGACCTTATACAGACGGATACCAATGCGCGAACAGGTTTCGTCGTCGAGACCGAGATCGGTCAGCGCCTGACGCACGTCGAGGTATGCCTTGCCGCCGGTCATGATGCCGAAGCGCGCATGCGGCGAATCGATTTCGACGCGGTCCAGTTTGTTCGCGCGCACATAGGCGAGCGCCGCGTACCACTTGTAGTCGAGCAGACGCGCTTCCTGCACCAGCGGCGGATCCGGCCAGCGAATGTTCAGGCCGCCTTCGGGCATGGCGAAGTCGTCCGGCAGAACGATTTTCGTGCGGTGCGGATCGATGTCGACCGAAGCGGACGATTCGACCACGTCGGTCACGCACTTCATCGCGACCCACAGTCCGGAATAGCGGCTCATCGCCCAGCCGTGCAGGCCGAAATCCAGATATTCCTGCACGTTCGATGGGAACAGCACCGGCAGGCCGCAGGCCTTGAAGATGTGTTCCGACTGGTGCGCGAGTGTCGAGGATTTGGCGGCGTGGTCGTCGCCGGCGAGCACGAGAACGCCGCCGTGTTGCGCAGAGCCGGCCGAATTGCCGTGCTTGAAGACGTCACCGGAACGGTCGACGCCTGGGCCTTTGCCGTACCACATCGAGAACACGCCATCGTATTTTGCGCTCGGGTACAGATTGACCTGCTGCGAACCCCACACGGCGGTCGCCGCGAGGTCTTCGTTGACGCCGGGCTGGAACACGACGCGATGCGCGGCGAGATGCTGTTTCGCCTTCCACAAGGATTGGTCGAGTCCGCCGAGTGGCGATCCGCGGTAACCGGAGATGAAGCCGGCGGTATTGAGCCCGGCCGCCTGGTCGCGTTCCTGCTGCAGCATCGGCAGACGAACCAGCGCCTGTATGCCGCTCATGTACGCGCGGCCGCGTTCGAGGGTGTATTTGTCGTCGAGCGTGACGGAAGATAGCGCGGCTTCGAGCGAGGCTCGCTGACCTGCGTCTAGCGGGGCATTCATTATGTGTACTCCTCCAACCAGTTTGGGATCACCAAAACTTTTTTTGGCCGCGGCATCTTGTGAACGCTTGGGGCCGGGGTCGCCATATTGACGTGTTTTAAGTGATGGTAGCACTGGTGAAAACCCGCCGCAGCGTGCCAGAAATACGGCATCGCAGCGCCGAACTTGCGCTGAACGCGTCGGGCGACTTCCTGCGGCGCAATTCCCCTGTAACAAGCTGTAAAAACTACAAATATGAGGAACCGCAGTTGAAATGTCTGTCTAACACCCCACCTGCGAGCAATGTCTGCGCAACGCTCCGCATTCGGTGGAGCTTCAGGACAGCAGGGCAGTTAGAAAAGGAGTACGCATGAACACTAGAAACATCCAGACCTTCCTGATGGTTTCGGCCGCATTCTTCGCCATGAGCGCGCCGGTGCGCTCGAGTTCCGGCTCGAACAGCGCAGGGACGCTGTCGAACGCGATCACCAGCACGGCGCAAGTCGCGCCCGCGCGCATTGCGGTGGAGCGCATTGCACGATCCACAAAGGCCGACGAGGAAGACCAGAATTCGTGATGCAGCGCTGAAGCCGCGCATCGGTTGAAAATCGGCCGTTGTCCAAGCTTCGGACAACGGCACATACGACGAAGGGCGAGGATCGCAAGATCTTCGCCCTTTTTTCTATCTCCCAGGTTCCGCGTGGGCCGTTAGTCGTTAGGCCTTGTCCTGGACCACGCCACGGCGGATCTGATCCAACTCGATCGATTCGAACAGCGCTTTGAAGTTGCCCTCGCCGAATCCCTGATTGCCCTTGCGCTGGATGATCTCGAAGAAGATCGGCCCGATCTGGTTTTCGGTGAAGATCTGCAGCAGCAAGTCGTCGGGGGCGCCGTCGATCAGGATCTTGCGCTTACGCAATTCGTCGAGCGGCTCACCGTGGTTCGGCACGCGGCGATCGACCAGTTCATAGTACGTGTCGATCGTATCGAGCAGCGAGATGTTCGCCGCGCGCAAACCGTCCACGGTGCGGTAGATGTCGTTGCTGCCCAGCGCGATGTGCTGGATGCCTTCGCCGTGGTACTGGTCCAGATACTCCTGGATCTGACCGGCTACGTCTGAGCCTTCCTCATTGATCGGAATGCGGATTTTGCCGCACGGCGAGGTCATCGCCTTCGATTTCACGCCAGTCACTTTGCCTTCGATGTCGAAGTAACGCACTTCCCGGAAATTGAACAGGCGCTCATAGAACTCCGCCCATTCCTGCATGCGTCCGCGATGGACGTTGTGCGTCAGATGGTCGATGTAGGTCAGACCGTGGCCGACGGGGTTCGGATTCGCGCCCGGAATCGGTTCGAAGTCGACGTCGTAAATATCGATGTTGCCGATCGTGCCCGGCTCAGCACCGTTCTTGCCGCGCCAGCGGTCGACAAAATAGATCAGCGAGTCGCCGATGCCCTTGATCGCCGGAATGTTGAGTTCCATCGGGCCGGTCTTGTTGTCGAAACCCCAGGCGCCTTTTTCCAGTGCCTGTTGGTAGGCCTTCGCAGCGTCCTGCACACGGAACGCGATCGCGCAGATCGACGGGCCATGCAGGCGCGTGAAACGTTGCGCGAACGAATGCTGTTCCCCGTTGACGATGAAGTTGATTTCGCCCTGGCGATACAGCGTCACGTCTTTGTGACGGTGCCGGGCAACGGCGGTGAAGCCCATCTGTTCGAACAGCTTGCCGAGCGCCTTCGGATCGGGTGCGGTGTATTCGATGAATTCGAAGCCGTCCGTGCCGACCGGGTTTTCCCAAGTTGAAACCTGCATTGTCTGTCTCCTTCCTATTAGCGCCGGCGCGGGGCGTACGAGTTAGCGCAACTGAATGACGCAAGTGTAAAGGCCGGCTGGCGACGAAAACTTGCGAACTTAATCGCGCGCCGATACGCTTGGGCTATTTTCTAGCTCAATTTATGACATGGACGGCAGGAAATGGCCAAAATAGAGATAGACGCCATCGACAGGCGCATTCTGGCAATCCTTCAGGAGAATGGCAGACTGTCGAATCAGGAGATCGCCGAGCGCATCAACCTGTCGCCGAGCCCGTGTCTACGGCGTATCCGTCGGCTGGAAGAGAGCGGGGTGATTCGCGGCTATGTCGCGTTACTCGATGCGCAAAAGCTTGGGCTTGATCTGCTCGCCTACGTCAACGTGCGACTGGAAAAGCGCAGCGGTCCGGGGCTTAGTCCGCGCGGCGACACTACGCATGCCGATCTGTTTCGCGCGGCAGTGCAGACGTGGCCGGAAGTGGTCGCCTGTCACGCGATGACGGGCGACATGGATTACCTGCTGCGTGTGCAGGTCGAGGATATGGCGCACTTTTCACGCTTCGTGCAGGACCAGTTGCTGCACCATCCCTCTGTAATCGACGTGAAGACGAGCTTTTCGCTCGAGAAGTTCAAGGAAACAACGGCGCTGCCGATTTTGTGAGCGCCAGGCCGGGACAAACACAAAGGGCGGCCAGAAGGCCGCCCTTGTGCTTCGCCGAAGCGCAGACCGGTTAAGCGGCCTCAGCAGTCGGCATAAACGATTCGAACAACTTCGACGCCTGACGTGCCTGACGCTTGAGTGCGTAGTCGAACACGGCGGCTTGTTCCTGCAGCATTTCAGCGATGATGCTCGTCTGGTCCGCTGGCGACAGCGTCAGATAGGCATCTGCTTCGCCGTACGCGTATTCGATCTTCATGCCGGCCTTCTTCGCGATGTGCATCATGGTCGAATTGCGCGACAGGCAATGCATGTAAAGCGTGGTGACATGTGTATTGCGGCTGCGAATGGCTGCGCGCTCGAAGAGCTTCGAGCCAATACCTTGCCCGCGGACGCTTTCCAGCACGGACACGCCGAATTCGGCGGTGCGCTTGTCGCCTTCGGCCGGCAGATACGCCAGATGGCCGACGCCGGTGAGTTGCAACTGACTGTCGAACACGCCGAAGACCGTGTCGCGCGTGAAATCGATCGCGCGGACGTAGTTTTCAATGACGTGGTTCGGTACAACCTGGCCGAAGCGCAGAAGGCGGTCGTCTTCGCCGAGCGCGAGGAAGTGGGTCAGCAGTCGTTCGCGATCGATGGCGGTGAGCTCGCGGACCAGAGCAGGCGCACGACCGCCTGGCTGCAACGGACGATCGTGCGCGACGATCGGCTCAGCGGCGCGGGGTGTAATCATGTTCATGGTCGGGTTCTCCTTTTAATCGAGCGGCATGGTGCACCGCAAAAACGATTTTAGCGGATATGCCGATCCCGCACTAGGGAAAACCCGTATCAAAAACTGAGGGCAATGTCTAGAAAGTTAGCGCCCTATTTTTAATGCATTGATTATTAATGAAAATTAAATTGAACGAGCGTTCGTGACAAGTTGTCGCGCCTAGGCAACTCGTGGCAATTACTTCCTCTGAACAATGCTGCCGTGCGCAATCACCCTCGGGCAGAAGTCAGTCCGTGATCCACCATATCGACCACCTGCTCGGCGAATTCCCGGTAGCCCATCCGGCCGTCCGGCTTGAGCCAGGTGAACGTCCAGTTGATCATGCCGAACACCATCATCGTGAGCGCGGTCTGGTTTTCGCGTGTGGCGCGTTCCGGATAGGCGCGCGCCAGTTGCCGCGCAAATGCCGCGACAACATCGCGCTGGCGGTTGAGGATGACCTCGCGCTGGGTATCGACCAGATACTTCACGTCGTTCAGGAGCGCGACGTGCCGACTGTGTGAGGTCTCGTACTCGGATAGGAACGCACGGATCAGCTCGGCGAAAGTGTCGCGCTCGGACAGTCCGCGGCGTTGGCTCGCGCCTTCCACCTCCGCGATGATCAGCATCAGCCGCTTTGTGTAGCGGTCCAGCAGATCGAACAGGATCGCTTCCTTGCTCGCGTAATAGTGGTACAGGCGCGCTTTCGAGGTGCCGCTCGCGGCCGCGAGATCGGCCATCGAGGTGCTCGGGTAGCTGGTCTGGGCGAATTTCTCCGCGGCGAGTTCGAGAATCTGGTCGCGTTGGGTTTCGTGGTCGGGGGCTCGGGTACGGGCCATGGTCGTCTATTTTATTAGTGTGGACAGGGGGCAAGCGCCGCAGACAGTTCCAGCGTGCGCCATGCGCTCGCGTCGCCACGCAGCTTGATGCGACGGGTCGCGGCCAGTTCGCGGAAGCGCCACAGCACGATGCTGTCGCTCACCAGATAACAGAGTTCAGCGGTCATCAGTTCCGCTGCAACGCGCGCGGCGGGCTGCCAGTCGCCCGTGGCGTGCTCGAGAATCAGCGCGTCCAGATCGGCGAAGTTGCCGCTTGTGAAAGTGTTGTCGCGCCAGCGGCGCGTCTCGCCGTTTGCGTGCTTGGCTTCCTGCCATTCGAGCGCGAGTCGGCTGATGCGCAGAACCGAAATCGGCGCCGCGTCATGCAGACGCCCTTGCAGGACAGTCGGCGCGAACATGCCGACGGACGTCGCGCGATCTTTGCGGCTGTGCGCCCAGGCGCCCGGGTCGGTGAGGTCGCGAATCGACAGGCGCACTTCATTCAGCCGTTGCGGGCTGTTGCGCAGGTGATAGCAGACGCGGCGCAGCATCAATTGATCGGCCGCGCTTTCGCCGTGCCAGATCACCAGATTCGCGTCGCCCCGCGCGATGTTCTCCAGCGTTGCCGCCTGCTCGCGGAATTCACGAAGAAAATCGCGCCGGGTGTCCGCGCTGACACGGTCCCAGAACTCTGCTCGCACGTCGGGTCCGTCGTCGATGCCGCGCAATGGGCCGACCGCCAGATCGTCGCGCAGTGCGTGCACGCGATCGTCGCGGGCCGCCTCGGCTAGCGCGGCGCGCAGTGATTCGGCGGCGACATCGCCGTTGGTGAGGTGGATGGTGCTCATCGGCAGTGGCTTGGGCTGGCAAAAAACGCAAATAACGAAAGGGGCCGCTCATCGATCGGGACTGACGTCCGATCGCGAGCGGCCCCTAGTGTAAGCGCATCGCGGACCTGCTGAAAGCGTTGCGGGCGTCGCATGGCCACCCGTCGCGCGCGACTCAACGCTCGTCGTAACTCACCACCACGCGATCGCTGATTGGATGGCATTGGCAGGTCAGCACGTAACCGTCGCGGATTTCGTGTTCTTCCAGCGTGTAGTTCTTTTCCATCTTGACCTCGCCTTCGAGCACCTTCGCGCGGCAAGTGCAGCAGACGCCGCCCTTGCACGCATACGGCAGCGCGAGGCCGGCACGCAGGCCGACGTCGAGCACGCTCACGCCCTGATACGGCAGGCGCAGCTTGCGCCTTTTCCCGTCGAGGACGATTTCGAGGTCGGCGGCCGGGGTGTCGTCGGTGATTTCGACCGGCGGCACGCCCGCTTGCGGCAGCGGCGAACCGAAGCGCTCCACATGCACTTTTTCCGAAGGCACGCCCGCGGCTTTCAGCGCGGCCTCGGCCGCATCCATCATCGGGCCGGGACCGCAGATGAAGGCTTCGTCGATGGCATCGGCCGGCAGCAGGTTGTCGATGAAGGCGGCGCACTTCTCCTGGTCGAGCACGCCGTTGAACAGCTCGACGTCCTGCAGATCATCCGACAGCACGTGATAGAGCACGAAGCGGTTCATGAAGCGGTTCTTCAGGTCTTCGAGTTCTTCCGCGAACATGATCTGATCGACGCTGCGGTTGCCGTATACCAGCGTGAAGGTGCTGCGCGGCTCGACTTCCAGCGTGGTCTTGATGATCGCGAGCACCGGCGTGATGCCCGAGCCGCCGGAAAACGCGATGTACTGCTGGCCCTGGTCGGCATTGAGATGCGTGAAGAAGCGGCCGTCCGGCGTCATCACGTCGATGGTGTGGCCGGGTTGCAGCGTGTCGAACGCGAAGTTCGAGAAACGGCCGCCGCGCACGCGCTTGATGCCGATGCGCAGTTCGCCGTCGCGGTCGTAATCGGTGACGCCGACGCAGATCGAGTACGAACGGCGCGTTTCCTCACCGTCGATGTGCGTTTTCAGGGTGACGAACTGGCCCTGCGTGAAGCGATAGTGTTCGCGCAGTTCGACAGGGACTTCGAAGGCGACCGAGACCGCGTCGGCGGTTTCGGGCCGCACTTCGCGGATACGCAGCGGATGAAATTGCGGGGTAGCCATATCAGTATGGTTTGAAGTAGTCGAAGGGTTCGCGGCAGTCGATGCAGCGGTACAGGGCCTTGCAGGCCGTCGAGCCGAATTGCGCGAGACGCTCGGTGTGCGCCGAGCCGCAACGGGGGCATGACGGCGCCGGTAGCGCGCGCGGCATGAAACGCAGCACTTTTTCCTGCGACGGAGCGGCTGAACCGCAATTGCCCGTGGGCGGCGCGATGCCATAGGCGCGCAATTTTTCGCGCGCGTCGGCGGTCATCCAGTCGGTGGTCCAGGCTGGCGCCAGTACAGTGGAGATCCGATACGGCTTCAGTTCAGCCACGTCGAGCGCATGGGCGACGTCTTCGGCGATCTGCGACATCGCCGGGCAACCGGAATAGGTTGGCGTGATCACGACTTCGAGCGTGCCGTCGGCGGTGCGTCGCACGTCGCGCAGAATGCCGAGTTCACGAATCGATACCACCGGGATCTCCGGATCAGGCACCGTTTCGAGCACGGCCCATGCGCGCTCGAGCGTGGCGTCGGGGGTGGGCATGGCAGTCGAGGTCGTCATCTTAAAGTTCCGTTGGGTTCCGGTTGAGCGCTCGGGTGCGTGCTTACCAGGTGGCGCCGGGATGCTGGCGCGCGAGGCTTTGCATTTCGGCCAGCACGAAGCCCATGTGCTCCGAGTGCTCGCCATGCTTGCCGGCCGTGATGTGCTTGACCGCTTCGGGGAGCTTGAGCGTGGCCGGGTCGAGCGTGGCAGCTACGTCTTCGAGCCATGCTGCCTCGAGGTCCGACGTCAGCGGCCCGATGCCGGCGGCGGCGATGGCTTCCTCCACGGCGTCCGCACTAAAAAACTCACGCGTGTACGGCAGCAGATAGTCGAGCGCAGCTTGCGCGCGGCGATGCGACTCGTCCGTGCCGTCGCCGAAACGAATCAGCCATTCGCCCGCATGGTGCACGTGATAGCTGGTTTCCTTGATCGACTTCGAGGCGATCGCTGCAAGCTGTTCATCCTTCGACGTAGTGAGCGCGGACCACAGATGCGCCATCAGCGTTGAGTACAGGAAATTGCGCACGATCGTGACCGCGTAGTCCTTCTCGGCTTGCGCCGTGCCGGCGAGCGGGCCGTAATGCGGCAACTCGGCCAGCGTGTAGTTGGCGAACTCACGTTCCGCGCGGAAGTATGCGTAGTCGTCTTCCGTGCGGGTTTTGCCGGTGAGTTGCTGTTCAAGCGAGGCGGCGTGCGTGTACAGCAGGCGCGCCTGGCCTATCAGATCCAGACTCATGTTCGACAGCGCGATGTCCTCTTCGAGGATCGGGCCGTGACCGCACCACTCGGCATTGCGCTGACCGAGGATCAGCGCGGTGTCCGCGAGGCGCAGCACGTACTGCAGATGTTGGGGCGTGATGGTCATGGCCGCGCTTACATGTGGTTGACTTCGTCGGGGAGCGTGTAGAACGTCGGGTGGCGATAAATCTTGTCGCCAGCCGGTTCGAACAGCTCAGCCTTGTCTTCCGGCGCGGATGCCGTGATCGCCGACGACGGCACCACCCAGATGCTCACGCCTTCCTGGCGGCGCGTGTAGACGTCGCGCGCCATGCGCAGCGCCATCGGCGCGTCGGCGGCATGCAGGCTGCCGCAGTGTTTATGGTCGAGTCCCTGCTTGCTGCGCACGAAGACTTCCCAAATCGGCCATTCCTTGTTCATTGCTGATCTCCTGATACTTTGTCTGGCTTGTCGCTGCGGTTAGGCAGCTTGCTGTTGTGCGCGCTGGCGCTGCTTTTCGGCGTGGGCGAGGGCGGCTTCGCGCACCCAGGCGCCGTCGTCGTGTGCTTTCACGCGGGTCGCGAGGCGTTCGCGGTTACACGGGCCGTCGCCATTCACGACGCGCCAGAACTCTTCCCAGTCGATGTCGCCGTAGTCGTGCTGGCCGCGCGCTTCATTCCACTTCAGGTCTGGGTCCGGCAGCGTGACGCCGAGCACCTTGGCCTGATCGACGGTTGCGTCGACAAATTTCTGGCGCAGATCGTCGTTCGAGATGCGCTTGATGCCCCATTTCGACGACTGATTGCTGTGGATCGAGTCTTTGTCGCTCGGGCCGAACATCATCAGCACCGGCCACCACCAGCGGTTCACGGCTTGCTGGACCAACTCGCGTTGCGCGTCGGTGCCGCTCATCATCGACATCAGCGCGTCGAAGCCCTGGCGTTGGTGGAACGACTCTTCCTTGCAGATGCGGATCATCGCGCGGGCATAAGGGCCGTAAGTGCAACGGCACAGCGGAATCTGATTCATGATCGCCGCGCCGTCCACCAGCCAGCCGATTACGCCGACGTCCGCCCACGTGGGCGTCGGGTAATTGAAGATGCTCGAATATTTGGCTTTGCCCGAGTGCAACGCGGCGATCAACTGATCGCGCGACGCGCCGAGCGTTTCGGCCGCGCTATATAGATAGAGGCCGTGGCCGGCTTCGTCCTGCACTTTGGCCAGCAGGATCGCCTTGCGCTTCAGGCTGGGCGCGCGTGAGATCCAGTTGCCTTCCGGCAGCATGCCGACGATTTCAGAATGCGCGTGCTGCGAGATTTGCCGGACCAGCGTCTTGCGGTAGGCCTCAGGCATCCAGTCCTGCGCTTCGATCTTGCCGTCGGCGGCCATGACCGCGTCGAATTGCGACTGCTCGGGCGAGCTCGCTGCAGCGTCGAGCGGGGCGACATTGCCGGGGATATCCAGGGATTGCGTGTACATGGGGACGCTCTCAGCGGAAGTTGTCTGTGTGTGCGCAGTATAAACCAACCGACCGGTCGGTTAATAAATTTTTTGAGACGACAGGCCGTTTTCGATAGGGACACCTTGGGTTCGTCGCCAAGGTGTTTCGCGAGCGTCGCCGCCCCGCGCCGACACATAACCTATAAAATAGCGAATTGGCCGCGATTTGCGGCCTTCATGCATCCCCCGGTACTCATGTTACGTCTAAGCGAAATTAAACTCCCGCTCGATCACCCCGAGAGCGTTCTCGAAGCCGCCGTCCGCGCGCGTCTCGCTGAACTCGGCGTGGGCGACGACGGGCTCATCCGATACACCGTGTTTCGTCGCGCGCATGACGCCCGCAAGCGCACTGACATCAAGCTCACTTACATCGTCGACGTCGAGGTGAAGGATGAAGCGGCCGCGCTCAAGCGACTCGCCGACGTGCCCCACTGCGCTGTGACGCCGGACATGACGTACCGTTTTGTCGCTAAAGCGCCGGCGCAGATGACTTCACCGCGCCCGGTTGTGATCGGCATGGGGCCGTGCGGCCTGTTTGCCGGGCTGATCCTCGCCCAGATGGGCTTTCGTCCGATCATTCTCGAGCGCGGCAAGGCCGTGCGCGAGCGCACCAAGGACACTTTCGGGCTGTGGCGCAAGTCGGTGCTCAATCCTGAATCGAATGTGCAGTTCGGTGAAGGCGGCGCGGGCACATTCTCGGACGGCAAGCTTTACAGCCAGATCAAGGATCCGAAGCACTACGGCCGCAAGGTGCTCGACGAATTCGTCCGCGCGGGTGCGCCGGAAGACATTCTCTATCTGAGCCGGCCCCATATCGGCACGTTCCGCCTCGTCAGCATGGTCGAAAAGATGCGCGCGGCCATTCACGAGCTGGGCGGCGAGGTGCGTTTCGAGACGCGGGTCGACGATATCGAGATCGATCAGGGCAAGGTGCGCGGGCTCAAGCTGTCGACGGGCGAGCATTTGCGCTGCGACCACGTGGTGCTGGCGGTCGGCCATAGCGCGCGCGATACCTTCCAGATGCTGAGCGACCGCGGCGTCTATATCGAAGCGAAGCCGTTTTCACTCGGTTTCCGGATCGAACATCCGCAAGGGTTGATCGATCGCAGCCGTTTCGGCAAGTTTGCGGGCCACAAGCAACTGGGCGCCGCCGACTATAAGGTTGTGCACCACTGCAGCAACGGGCGCGCGGTTTATAGCTTCTGTATGTGTCCTGGCGGCACGGTGGTCGCGGCGACTTCCGAGCCGGGCCGCGTGGTGACCAACGGCATGAGCCAGTATTCACGGGCCGAGCGCAATGCCAACGCTGGGATTGTCGTCGGCATCACGCCGGACGATTATCCGGGCGGCCCGCTAGCCGGCATCGCCTTCCAGCGCAAATGGGAAGAGCGGGCGTTCGAGTTGGGTGGCGGCAACTATATGGCGCCGGGCCAGCTTGTTGGCGACTTTATTGCCGGGCGGCCGTCCACGTCGCTGGGTTCGGTGGTGCCGTCCTACAAACCGGGCGTCCATCCCACGGATCTCAGCACGGCGCTGCCGGATTATGTGATTGAAGCGATCCGCGAAGCGCTGCCGCAGATGGACAAGAAGATTGCTGGTTTTGCCATGCATGACGCGGTGTTGACAGGTGTTGAGACGCGAACGTCGTCACCGATTCGCGTGCGACGCCGGGATGACTTTCAGAGCATGAATGTCGAGGGCCTGTATCCGGCGGGTGAAGGCGCGGGGTATGCCGGCGGGATCTACTCGGCGGCCATCGACGGGATCGAAGTGGCCGAAGCGCTTGCGTTGAAGATGGTTGGGGTTCCGGCGGCGGTCTGACGAGTGATGGGTCTGTGCAAGCACTGAATGGCTGTTGCCCAGACGGGTTCACGGGGGCGAAGCGCTCGCGATGCATCGTCATGCGGATAACTGCTTCGCCGACATCGCGCCTGGAGTCCCGGTGAGGGCTCTCTAGTGCCGGGCGGGCTGAATACGTCCGGTTGCGCGCAGTCCGCCGAGGACCCATACCGCCACTCGCGGTACGTTCGACGACGCAGCCCCGCGACCAGGTGCGGGTGACCGCACGATAGCGTTCGCGCGGTCCGCCGCGACAGAGATGGCGATCGGGCACAATGCACGTTTCGCCTCGAACTGACCACCCGAATGACCATTCGCACTCTGGCTGCCGCATATAGCGCGGCGCTGCTCTGCCAATTCGCCGTTTCCCCGACTGTTTTTGCCGCCGACGCCCCGATGCACTGGGTCACCGCATGGGCGACGGCGTTGCAACCCATTCCCCAACGGTCGGAATTGCCGCCCCTGTATCGCGCCCCGGAGGTAGCAGGGCGAACAGTTCGCCAGATTGTCTATCCGACGCTGGCCGGTAAAACCGCACGAGTCCATCTCAGCAACGAGTACGGCAAGACGGCGCTCGTCATCGAGGAGTTGCGCATTGCGCGCTCGGCCGGCGGCGCGGCTGCGCTGGGCAATGGGGAGGCGCGTGTGACGTTCGGCGGCAAGAGTTCGGTGAGCGTACCACCGGGCGCCGAGTTGGACAGTGACCCTGTCGCAATCGACATCGCCGAGGGCGCACCTTACGCGATCAGTGCGTTCACGGGGCCGGAACAGCGGATTGTGGCGTGGCATCGGGTCTCGAATCAGTTGAATTACGTTTCCGCCCCGGGTGATCACACTGCAGATACTTCCGCTGACTCGTTTCGTGGCCGGTTCACGCAATATGTGTGGGTGACGGGTTTGTCGGTGGATGCGCCGTCATCGGCTGCCGTCGCCGCGATCGGCGACTCGATCACCGACGGTATGCGCTCGAGTCTGAATAAGAATCGACGCTGGCCAGACGCGCTGGCTCGCCGGTTCGCCAGCACTGGCGACCACTCGACGGCGATCGCCAATCTTGGCATCAGCGGTAATCGCTTGTTGAGCGACTCGCCCTGCTACGGCGACGCGCTTGTCCGGCGTTTCGACCGGGACGTGCTGGAGCGCCCGGGCGTCAAGACGGCGATTCTGCTGATCGGAATCAATGACATTAACTTCGCGGAGATGCCGGCGCGTAGTGGACTCGACTGCGACTTTCCGCATACCTCGGTGACAGCCGCTGACCTGATCGCCGGCTACCAGCGCGTGATTGCGGACGCGCGGCACCGTGGCGTGAAGGTGTTCGGCGCAACGCTGACGCCTGCATCGCTACCTGCGCCGCGGGAAACTATCCGGCTGGCGGTCAACCAGTGGATTCGAAGCAGCCACGCTTTCGACGGTGTTGTCGATTTCGACGCTGCGCTACGCGACCCAGCGCAACCGAGTCGTCTGCAGCGCGCCTTTGACAGTGGTGACCATATCCATCCCAGCGATGCCGGGTACGCCGCAATGGCTGAAGCGGTTCCGGTGGCTGCTGTAGTGAATTCAACCCGGAAGTGAGTCGCCAAAAAAGATTTTCGTCAAACCCTTGTCACATGACTGATGTTCGCCTATAGTTCGCCTCCTCGTTTGCGAACGAGAGCCGCGGCGGAAACCAGCGGTTGTACCGTCAACAAGGTTTTAAGCGAAAGCGAAAAAATGTTGTTGACGAAACGAAAAAGAGCCTTCATAATCTCGTTTCTCTGCTGCTGATGCAGCGACGCAGAACGAAGCGGTGCC
>NZ_JALQCK010000058.1:0-49954 GCF_030464835.1 Paraburkholderia sp. WS6 | reverse complement strand
ATAAAGTGTCAATGATGTCCCCGCACGTCTGTCAACCATGTCCCCGGTCTATACAGTACTGGAAATGGAACATGCGCAATACGGTCAGCCAGCGATACAACCTGAGGAGCCGGGCCAATGGGAAGCACCAGCGCAGTTGCGGCGGCGGCAGTCGCCTTCGTGGGTAGTCACTTTGTCTTGTCCCATCCGCTGCGCGGGCGTCTGGTCAGCGCAATTGGCGAAACGGGGTTCCTGGGCGTCTATTCGCTGGTTGCCTTCGTGACGCTCGGCTGGTTGATCGCCGCCTACCTGAAGGCGCCTTTGACGGCACCACTATGGCCGGTAGGCGACGGGCTCTGGGCGCTTGCAACCGTGGTCATGCTGATCGCGTCGATCCTCCTGATGGGCTCGTTGATCCGTAACCCGGCGCTGCCCACCGGCGGCCGGCCCGCTTCATGCCCGGAAGCGGCGCTCGGCGTGTACGCGGTGACGCGCCATCCGATGTTGTGGTCGTTCGTACTGTGGGGGCTGTGTCACGTCGCGGTGTTCCCGGTGGCCAAAAACATCATCGTCGCAGCGGCTATCGGCGTTCTCGCGCTCGTCGGCGCCGCCTTGCAGGACCGGAAGAAAGAGCAGTTGCAGCCCGATCTCTGGCCTGAATGGGAGTCGAAGACGAGCTACCTGCCGTTCGCGGCGATCGCCGCTGGCCGTGCGCGGCTGGGCGGGTTCGGCTTGCACGCGTTGTTGGGCGGTCTCGTTGTGTGGCTCGTCGCGACCTGGGCTCATATGCCACTCACCGGTTGGGCCGCGGGCGTCTGGCGCTGGCTGTAATCGCAGCGTGGCCTGTCGCGCCATAAAGCGGTAGCGGGATTTGATGAGCCCGGTAAGGCACCCGGGACACGTTTCATTTCCCGCTGACATTCACATTCCCCGCTGGTACTTTCCTTTCTACGCTCCCCTCCGCCGCAGAGAACCCATCTGCTTGCCAGGCTCCCAGCACATGGCGATGCAATCCGCAATCGCGCTGTTGCGAGGGTTATTTTCGAAAAGACAACATCGGCGACAAGCCGTCATACTCTGTCTCTTAATTGCGACGGACGTTCCGACAACGCAATCGGAAAACCTGGCCAGGCACCAGACCGATGCATCGCCGTCCGCCCCGTCTTTTTCGACGCCAATTTCCGCGTTGTTCCACGCGCGGATCACGTGGAGCGTATTTTGTAATGAGTTACACCCCTGACGTTCCGTTCGCTCACGACGAGGCTGATTCCGGCGCCTTCGTGGGCGGCGCGCCAGCGTTTCGCCAACTGGTCCGCATGATCGATCGGGTTGCCCCCACCGATCATCCCTTGCTCATTTTTGGGCCGACCGGTTCAGGCAAGGAACTGGTCGCTCGCCGTGTGCACGCACACAGCCTGCGCCAGGATCAACCCTTCGTCGACGTCAACTGCGGCGCGATTCCAGAGAACCTCGTCGAAGCCGAATTGTTCGGGCACGTTAAAGGCGCCTTCACCGGCGCGGGCGAAAACCGCCAGGGACTTTTGCAGCAGGTCGGCAAGGGCACGCTGCTGCTCGATGAAATCGGCGAACTGCCGCTCGCGCTGCAACCCAAACTGCTGCGCGTACTCGAAACGCGAACTTTCCGTCCGATTGGGTCGTCCACCAGTCTGCACTTCGCAGGACGCGTGGTTGCCTCGACCCACCGCGACCTGCGCGAACTCGCACGCGAAGGGCTCTTCCGCGAAGACCTCTTCTACCGGCTCGCGGTCTTCGTGCTTGCCGTGCCCGGACTCGAACAGCGCGTCGAGGACATTCCCGCGCTTGTCACCCACTTCGCGTCGCAGCACACGCGTCGTCTGGAGTTTTCGCCGGCCGCCGTCCGCCGGCTTGCCCAGCACGCATGGCCGGGCCACATCCGGCAATTGCGCAACCTGATCAGCCAGTTGAGCGTGCTCGCCGAAAACACGAACATCGATGTCGACTCGCTCGAACCGTTTCTCGCCAACGAAACCGGCGGACCGGTGTCGCGCGCCAGCCTCGCCGACATGCTGTTGCAACTCGAAGGGCGCGACAAACTCGCCGCCGCCGAAGACCTTTTGATCGACCGCGCGCTCGAACGGACCGGGCACAACAAGAGTGCGGCGGCCACCCTGCTGGGTGTGGGCCGCAAGACAATCGAGCGGCGTCTGAAGTCGCGCGAGGAACATCATCGGGAAGCGCGCAAGTGTCTCGAACATGCGAGCGCGCTGATCGAGGAATCGAAGTTCGCCGAAGCCATTCCGCCGTTGCGCCGCTGCCTCGACCTGCTACAGACGCCGCACGAACAGGAGGCCGCGCGCCGTCTTCAGTTCGATGCCTACCGCTTGCTCGGCATGAGCCTGCGTAGCGTGCACGGCTGGCTGTACGCGGAGGCCACCGCCTGCTACGCCGCCGCGCTGGCCATCGGCGAAGGCGTCTGCACGCCCGCCGAAATCGCCGCGATCCAGTTCGGCGTCTGGACCACGCAGTTGACGACGCTCCAACTCAAACAGGCGCGTGCAACCGCGCAAAACATGCTGGAGCGCGCGCAGAACGGCGGTGACCGGGTCTCACTCGACGAAGCTCACGTCGCGATGACCAACACCCTCTTCTGGCTCGGCGACAGCGAGGAAGCCCTCGCCTGTCTCGCGCGCGGCAACCTGCTCGGCGTGACGCGCGACGACACCCGTACGGGCTCGCAAGGGATCGATCTCGCCAGTCTCGCGTTGACTTTCGAAGGACTCGCGGCCTACCAGATCGGCGCATTCGTGCAGGCGCGGCGCGCCATGGAGATGTTGATCCTGCGTTCATCGGAGCCCGGCGCGCACGCGTTCGCTCATGCTGTCAACCTGCAGGGCGCCGCCTGGCTCGCCTGCCTGTTCGAAGACATGGACCGGCTGGGGCACCTCGCGAGCGAACTCGAGTCGGTCTCGATCGCGAACGGCTTCGCGTTCTACCGGGGCGTCGGGCAGGTCCTTCGCGCATGCCACCTCAGTGCGCTCGGCCATTCCGACGAAGCGGAAACTGTCATGCTCGACGGCTACGATAACCACGTCGTTTGCAACGGCGGTGCGCTGTTCTATTCCTTCATGGCATGGCAGCACGGCGAGCTGCTGCTGCGCGCCGGCCGTGCGAAAACGTGCGAGGCGATGCTCGCCGCCGCGATCGATGAAACCCTCGCCCGTCAGGAACGGGTCTACCTGGGCGAACTCCTGGTCACCCGGGCGCGCGCGCAGTGGGCACTCGGCGAGTTGAACGCGGCGGAACTGGGTCTGCGTACCGCGTTGTCCACTGCGCTCGCGTTCGGCTCGGTGCCGGCGCGCGTGGACGCCGCGCGTTACCTCGCCGATCTGCTGCGCGCCACCGGCCGCATCGCCGAAGCAATCGACATCCTCGAGCGCGGTTTGCGCTCGCTGACGACTGATTCGACCACGCGTGTCACCAGCGCCATGAGTTTGCTCGCCGAACTTCAGCGCGAAGTTTCCATCGACGTCTACACGAAAGGAATAACAAATGGCATATGAGTTACGCCGGGAAGACCTGGAACCGCTGCTACTGGGCGCCGCGTTCTTTGGCAGCAGTAAATGGTCCTTCAACGTGCCCGGAATAGCCAAATGGACGAAATCGTCCAATTTCAGGAAAACGTATGGACGGGATTGTCCAATGTCGCGGCTGAAATGTTCCACTGTTCCCGCCACCATGCGGCTTTGCAGCATGGCACGGTCATTGCGTATATAGATTTGATATCTGCCACCGCCTGATAAAAACAACCCACCGAGGCGGTAGCAGTGCCCAGAACGTGCAATAAACCTGCCCGACAAGCTGGGGAACCCGGGGGACCAAAAAAAGATCGCGCGCTGCAATGTGTTCGACGCACCGACGTCCGGCGACGTCCCGTTTGTTTCTGGATCGCCGGCATCGCTGATCGAGGGATCGCCGTAAGTCATCACGATCCTGCGGTTAGTGATCCGAACCATGCTCGACGCGCGATCGACGCCAACGATACCAACTCGCTGGCGGGGGATTGAGAGAGGGCTGTGCTGTTGTTGTAGCTGCAACTGTTGTGTGTCGGCACGTGGCAACCGAATACTTCCATAGAGAAGATCGTTGCAATGCGTAACGCCGACATGGTGGAATCCGCCTGGCTATGCATCAGGCAGACCACTGCGAGGTTCGGCCGTCGTTGCCTCCCTTTGCGTGGACAAGCAGCGGCGGCCCGCCCTTTTTACTTGCCTGCGTCAATCGCGGCACATCGACCGATCCTGCGTGAAGCACGCTGCGGCACTCACGCACGCGGCCACCCCCACAGGTTTTTCCGGACAGCCAGGTAAGCGGTCTTTTTTGCATTGCTTCGCATTACCGCGCAGATCCACCGTGCGGACGAGAATCTGCTTTAGAAGCCCTGAGCGGTGTCAGACAGTTAGCGGCGTCGCGAACGGACCAGACTGGCCATCTACGGGGAAATCGAACAATGCACCATCACCTTTTCGAAAGCGAACTCGTTCATCTTGAACGCGTAGTCGCATGCGCGCCGCAAAAACCTTTTCCGCCGACCTACTGGCGCGATCGCGTCGAACATCTGAAAAATTCTCCGCAGGCGCCGATGTATCGCCACCGTATTGCCCGCCTCTCCCGCCTTGTCGGCGAATTGCACGGATAGGTCAACCCAGCGTCCTGATCGAATTGCTAATGCCACGCGCGCAATCGATCACCGCGGGGGCGAGGCGCTGCTCGGCATCGGCTAGCGTCCAGCGACTGGTCGGCGCGACCACGTGCACCGATGCCACGGGTCTTCTTTCGCCATCCAGCACGGGCGCTGCAATCGTCATGTCGCCGATGAACAGTTCCTCACGGTTCGACGTATAACCCCTGCGGCGCGCCTCCGCGAGCAGCGCTTCGATCTCGCCGATGTCCGTCACCGTGTACTGCGTATGCGCGACACGGTCGTTCGCCTCGAGCAGCGCGCGCACTTCGTCGTCCGGCAGCGCGCTCAGATAGGCGCGGCCCGAGGCGGTGCAGTACATCGGAATACGGCTGCCTATCGGCATGTGAATCGGCACGAATTTCATGCAGACAAAACGCGCGACATACAGCATCTCGGCACCGTCCGGTTCGGTCAGGCTGGTCGTCTCTCCGGTCACGTTCGTGAGTTCGGAGAGGAACGGGTTGGCCACGTCGATGAGCGTGTCCGCCGCGAGGTAGTTGAAGCCAATCTGCACGACTCGCGGGGTGAGTTGATAGCGCTTCGTGCGCGGATGTTTGCGCACGTAGCCGAGCTTCTCCAGCGTGTAGATCATCCGTTGCGCCGAACTCTTCGTGATCGAAGTCGCCTCGGCCACTTCCGGCAGGCTCATGGTCCGGCGTTGCGCGCTGAATGCGCGCAGCACCGCGATGCCCTTTTCCAGCGATTGATTGAAGAGCGCGTCCGGCGCTTCGCTCTCGCTTGCCTGCTTCACCCCTTTGCCGCTCATGGAAATACCCAATGGTGATCGTGATGCATTGACGTTAGCATATCGCATATCGATACGCAAATAATGTTATTCGATATTTTTGACTCGAATATGATGAAGTCACACCAGTCACCGATTCCTCAATCGTAGTCCGTCACCGTCGTGGAGAATCTCATGATCCAGTTAGTCAAGCGCATCGCCGGCGCAGCCGTCGCGCTGTTGGTCCTCGCAGCAACGCCGGCCATGGCGGCCGCCGAGCCGGAGTACACGGTCGGCGCGACGGCCACCGGCGTGCCGTTCACCTTCCTCGACGTGAAGAGCAATTCGATCCAGGGTCTGCTGGTCGATGCGATCACCGCAACCGGCAAGGCCGCCGGTTTCGACGTGAAGGTGGAACAGACCACCTTCTCCGCGCTGATCCCGTCGCTCACCACGAAGAAGATCGACGTGATCTCCGCCGCCATGCTGAAGACGCCGGCCCGCGAGCAGGTCGTCGACTTCTCCGACACGGTCTATTCGTATGGCGAAGGTCTGATCGTGCGCGCCGACGACAAGGGCAAGTACACGTCGATGGACGATCTCAAGGGCGAAGTGGTCGGCGCGCAAGTGGGCACCGCGTTCGTCGACGCGTTGAACAAGAAAGGCATCTTCAAGGAAGTGCGCACGTACGACTCGGTCGCCGACATCATGCGCGACGTCGCGCTCGGCCGTATCAAGGCTGGCTTCGGCGATCATCCGATCATCGCGTACCAGTTGCAGAAGAACCCGAACCCGCAGTTGCGCCTCGTCGACGGTTATCAGCCGAGCGTGAAGGGCCAACTGTGCTTCGTGGTGCGCAAGGGCGATAACGCAACGCTGGAGAAGCTGAACGCCGGTATCCGCAAGATCAAGGCAGACGGCACGCTCACGCAGATCATCAAGAAGTGGCAGGTGGAATGACGCGGCTCGTTGCTTGAGGAGATCACGTCATGTTCATCCAGAATGCGCTCGACTTCCTGCCGATCCTGCTGAAAGGCGCGGTCGTCACCGTCGAGATCACCTTCTGCGCGTTCGTTCTCAGTACGCTCCTCGGCCTCGTGCTGGCGCTGATGCGCGTGTCGTCGAACAAGGTGCTCTCGAACGCGGCGGCCACGTTCATCAACGTGATTCGCGGCCTGCCGATCATCGTGCAGCTGTTCTACATCTACTTCGTGCTGCCCGATCTCGGCGTGCAGTTGAGCGCGTTCCAGGCGGGTTTCATCGGGCTGGGTGTTGCCTACTCGGCGTATCAGGCGGAGAACTTTCGCGCCGGCATCCAGGCAATCGACCACGGCCAGATCGAAGCCGCGCAATCCATCGGCATGCGTGGCGCGCTGATCATGCGTCGCGTGATCCTGCCGCAAGCGTTTCGAATCGCGCTGCCGCCGTATGGCAACACGCTCGTGATGATGCTGAAGGACTCGTCGCTGGCCTCGACCATCACCGTCGCGGAAATGACGCGCGCCGGCCAGTTGATAGCGTCGTCGACGTTCCAGAACATGACGGTATTCACGCTCGTCGCGCTGCTCTATCTCGCGCTCAGCCTGCCGCTCGTCTACGGCTTGCGGCGCCTCGAGCGCCGTCTCGGTCAGAAGGGAAAGCGATGATCGAAGTTCAATCCATTCACAAGCGCTTCCACGATCAGGAAGTGCTCAAGGGTGTCAGCCTCAACGTCGAAGCCGGCCAGGTCGTCTGTCTGATTGGACCCTCGGGCTCGGGCAAGTCGACGCTCCTGCGTTGCATCAACGGCCTCGAAACCTACGACGCAGGCACGATCGCCGTCGAAGGCGTGCGCGTCGACGCCAGGTCGAAGCACATCCATGAGTTGCGCACGCAGGTCGGCATGGTGTTTCAGCGCTTCAATCTGTTTCCGCATCGCACGGCGCTGGAGAACGTCTGCGAAGGGCCGCTCTATGTGAAAAAGGAAGCCGGTGATGCGGCGCGCGAGAAAGCGCGGCATCTGCTCGACAAGGTTGGCCTCGCGCACCGGATGGACGCGTATCCAGCGGAACTCTCGGGCGGCCAGCAACAGCGCGTCGCCATTGCGCGTGCTCTGGCGATGGAGCCGAAAGCGATTCTGTTCGACGAACCGACTTCCGCGCTCGATCCGGAACTCGTCGGCGAAGTGCTCGGCGTGATGCGGCAACTCGCGAACGACGGCATGACGATGATTGTTGTCACGCACGAGATGGGCTTCGCGCGCGAGGTGGCCGATCGCGTGTGCTTTCTGTACGACGGCACCATTTGCGAGGAAGGCGCGGCAGCCGATCTGCTCGAGCGGCCCTCTCATCCGCGCACGCGCGATTTTCTGCGCCGCATGATCACGCCCACGTCGAATGGAATCGCTCAATGAAGTCAGTAGAAGCCGGCCAGCCGTTGCCGCCGTCGCTCTGGGCTGCCACCGCTGAGGCCGCGGTGCGCACGCCGCCTCTCGATGCATCGAAGCGTGTCCAGGTGGCTATTGTGGGCGCGGGTTACACGGGTTTATCCACGGCGCTGCATTTGAGCGAACTCGGCATGGACGTCTGCGTAATCGATGCGAACGAACCGGGCTGGGGCGCATCGGGACGCAATGGCGGACAGGTGATCCCGGGGCTCAAGTACGACCCCGACGAGCTCATGCGCCGTTTCGGCCCGGACGACGGCGACGCGCTCGTCAGGATGGTGGGTGGCGCAGCCGACACGGTGTTCGATCTGATCGAGCGCCACGATATTGCATGCAATGCGACACGCGCCGGCTGGATTCAGCCCACGCATTCGACCAGGCTACTCGATACGCTGCATGCGCGTGCGCGCCAGTGGGAATCGCGTGGCGCGCGCGTCGAGTTGCTCGATCGCGCGCAGATTGCGCAGCGGCTCGGCACGGAGGCGTTTGTCGGGGGATGGGTGGATCGGCGCGCGGGCAGCGTGCAACCGCTCAGCTACGCGCGGGGACTTGCACGCGCGGCACTCGCGCGTGGCGTGGCGATTCACGGCACGACGGCCGCGAGCCGCCTCGAACAACGCGCCGATGGATGGCGCATCCACACGGCTCACGGACCGACCATCGACGTGAGTCAGGTCCTGCTTGCAACCAACGGATACAGCGATTCGCTGTGGCCGGGGATCGCGCAGTCGGTGATCGCGGCGAACAGCTTCATCGTGGCGACGAAGCCGCTGGCCGCGAGGATCAGCGCAAGCATACTGCCCGGGCGCGAAGTGGCGTCGGATTCGAGGCGCTTGCTGCTCTACTTCCGGCGCGACAGCGAAGGCCGCCTGCTGATCGGCGGCCGCGGACCTTTTCGCGAGCCACGCGGCGCGGCGGACTGGGCGCACCTGGAACGTGCCGCCAGATTGTTGTACCCGCAACTGGCGGAGGTCGAGTACGAGTATCGCTGGGCCGGACGCATCGCCATCACGCGGGATTTCCTGCCGCATGTTCACCTGCCCGCACCGGGATTGACGATCGCGCTAGGCTACAACGGCCGCGGGATCGCGATGGCAACGACGCTCGGCAAGCACCTCGCCGCGCATCTGGCAGGCGCGACGCGTGGACTGCCGTTGCCGCCGACATCAATCCGGCGAATCCCGCTGCATGCGCTTCAGCGCTTTTATATCAGCGCTGGGGTTGCGTGGTACGGATTGCTCGATGCCATGAGTTAGATCGAACGTTGCGGATGTGGCCGGTCATGCTCCGGCCGATTCACGCCCCCAGATGCTCGCGCAAGAACTCGATGAAACGTTGTGTCTTCGCCGGTAACAACCGCGTCTCGGTGATGGCGTAGACGGGAACGGACGGCGCCTGCCACTCTTGCATCACCCGACGCAGCAGCCCGGCGGCGACGTCATCGGCCGCGATTTCTTCCGGCAGCACGGCAATGCCGAGATCGAGCGTCGCCAGTCGCCGGATCATGCCGACGCTGTTAAGCAAAAACCGGCCGCCTACCGCAATCTCGACCGTTTCCTTTTCCCGATGAAGGGTCCACCCGGCAACTTCCGCCGGCTTGAGACGCAAGCACTCGTGTCGCAAGAGGTCGGCCGGCTCGCCTGGCTCGCCATAAAGTTCGACATAGCGCGGCGATGCATAGAGATATCGCGGCAAACGGGCGAGCTGTCGTGCGATCAGATTCGAGCTCGGCGGCTCCCCCATGCGAATCGCGACATCGACGGGCTCGGTGACCAGATCGACACGGCGCGGCGTCAGGTCAAACTCGAAACTGATGCCGGGATAGCGCCGGGCGAATTCCGCGAGCAAAGGCGCGAGAAAAATATTCGCGAAATCGACCGGCAACGAGGCATGTAACACGCCAACTGGCTGCGCCAGCATCTCACCGAGCTGCTCGTGCGCAAGTCGCGCCTCTTCCACGATGCGCCTCGCGCGTTCGAAATAGAGCTGACCTGCTTCGGTCGGCTCGATCTTGCGCGTGGTCCGATGCAGAAGGCGCAATCCGATCGCCTTCTCCAGTGCACTGATCCGGCGCGACAGCGTCGAGTTGGGTACCCCGATTGCCTCGGCCGCGCGGCGAAAGCTCTTCGCCTTGACCACCTCGACGAACAGCGCCATGTCGTTCAGAAACTCCACCTCACTGCTCCAAAAATGGCTCAATCATTTCCATTTTGCCATCTTTATCCCACCTACGGTTTGCCGGATGATGGCCCCATCTGATGAGTACGCCACCACTGAGGAGCACAAGATGCGTCAGCTTTTCACCCACGTCGCCCTGTTCGGCACGAGCGTCGACTACGCCGCGCCGAGTGCGTCCGGCAACGTCTGAGGACCGGGCCATGTCAACCGCCATCGCCCGCATGCAGCGCGCCAACCGGGGAAGCCATTTCCGCGCGTACCGCCTGCATTGTTCCGATCCCTCCCAGCTCGATCCCTTCATGGGTATCGACCATGCCTGGATGAGTGCGCCCACCTTCCCGCCGCATCCGCACGCCGGCTTCTCCGCGGTGACCTACCTGTTCCTCGACTCGGAGACAGGCATCGCCAACCGCGATTCGCTCGGTAACAGCACGCTGATCGAACCGGGCGGCCTGCATTGGACTGCTGCAGGACGGGGCGTGATCCATGAAGAAAATCCCGCGGTGCTAGGAAGTACCACTCACCTGCTGCAAATCTTCGTCAACCTCCCGCAGGCAAAGCAGGATGCGGCGCCGTTCGCGCTGAGTCTTGCCCCCGAAGACGTGCCGGTGGTGCAGCGCCCAGGTGTTCGCGTCCGCGTTCCTGTGGGCAGTTTTGACGGCGTGCGCTCCCCGCTGACGCCGCCAACCGAGGTCACCTTGCTGGACATCACGCTGGAAGCCGGCGTTGAACTGGCGCTGCCGGTGGCTGCGGGCGAGCGCGCCTTCTTCATGCCGATCAACGGCCGCGCGGAACTCGATGGCGAAGGCTTCGGCCTCGACGACCTCGGTGCCGCGATCCTCCCGGCCGCGTCCGACACAACGACGCACAAGCTCGCGGCCATTGCCGGCGGCGCCAAGGTCGCCGTGTTCATCGGCGAACCGCTGCACCAGCCTGTGCTCTCAAACGGGCCTATGGCTTTTGCGAGCGAGGAGAGCCTGATCGCGGCAACCGCCGCTTACCACCGTGGCGAGATGGGAAGGCTGTAACAACCCTCCACGAACCCGGGGCATGCGCCCCATCACTACTTAGGAGCTACATCATGAAGGTTGAACGATTCACTGCCGACAACACCGCCTTGCTGCTGATCGACCATCAGGTCGGCACGATGCAACTGATCAAGAACATCGACCGCGAACTCGCTGCGAAACAGTCGATTGCGCTGGCCAAGATGGCGAAGATCCTCAATCTTCCGGTCGTGATTACGTCCAGTCAGGAAGACCGCGCCCAAGGCCCGACTCTTCCGGAAATCGCCGCGATTCTGCCCGAAGCGCACGCGGCGCGAATCAAGCGCCCCGGCGTCGTTAACGCATGGGCCTATCCTGACTTCCGCGATGCGGTTCTCGCCACGGGGCGCAAGAACCTGATCATGGCGGGCGTCACCACCGATGTTTGCCTGATCTTCCCGGCAATCGACGCTGCGCTCGAAGGCTTTGGCGTGCAGGCAGTGATGGATGCTTCGGGATCGCCTAGCGATCTTTCCGAAGAGTTTTCGCGTCAACGGATGCACGATGCGGGCGTGGTGCTCACCGCCACCAACACGCTCATGGCGGAAATCGCGCAGGACTGGTCTACCCCTGCCGGACAACAGTTGATCACGTTGCTGTTCACCGATGTGTTCCCGGCTCTTGGCGCCGGCATCGCTTAAATCCGCAACCGCATCCTGTTGACTGAAGCGCGTGGCGCTTCAGTCAACAGATCGGCTCGTATCGATCCACCCCGCCCTCTACACGACTCCCTGAGCCACCATCGCAAGCAGTAACCGCTCTGCGCCGATGCCGAAACCCGCGCCTTCCCGATACGCCCCACCACCGACGATCTGCTGTTGCGCGCCAAGTTCGGTGCAGCGCATCTCGAAGCCCATGCCATTCAGGTAATAGCTAAGGCCGCGTCGAGCCGAACCGTCGATTTCGTAGCGCAGTCCGAACGAATCCAGAAAACCCGTGACGATCTCCTGGCTGCGCAGGTTGGCCCGTTGCGGATCCGGGCAAAGATATTCGAAACCGAGTTGCGAGAATTCGCGGTAACGGCCTGCCTGAGGCCGCTCATACCGATAGCACCGCGCGACGTAGAACACCATGCGCTCCGTTTGCCGTCCCAGCAGTTCCTTGCAACGCTCCTGAAAAAGCGCTGTCGCTTCCGGGATCAGACAGCACGGTCTGCCTTTCTTGTCCGGGAAAGCCCACATCTGTCCGATGACCTCACTGCCACCGGCTTTCTGGATAAAGGTGTCTTGTCCCCACAGCGCGGGAACGATCGCCTCCTCTGCCCCGGCTTCAATGAAGGTAGCTCCGGAAGCGGTTTTCGAGTGCACGAATCTGTGCGGCTTCGGTTCCGACGATAAAACGGGTTCCACGGATCATGGTCATGTCTGGTCTCTTGTGCGTAGAAATAAAAAAAGGCGCCCTTGGGCGCCTTGGTCGTTGGTGCATGAAACGGGATCAGTGAAGTCCCGATTCCCTGCTATGGACGTAACGAACCACGGCGCAACAGCATGCGGCCGTGATGGTGGTGAAAGTTGAACAGTACGTTACGGGATTCCATGGAGGGCATGGTCGCACATCGATTTAATTTTGGGAACACATCTCCACGCTCCACTCAATGCCGCCACGAACCATGCGGCAACTCGACGTCCCGCTGCGCCGCCGCCAATCCTTCGACGATGCCCGCACGATCCAGTGCAATGCAATAGACCGGCTTCGCACGCTCGAAGCGCCAACTGTCGGCGAGCGCACCGGCGTCGACTGGATCGAAGCCGAACTGATCGAGAAGCCCGCTCACGACGTGCTTGGCCCGCTCGTCATCGCCGGCGAATGGCAATGCCCGGCGGTTCGGCGCATCGGCAGGCTTGCCGTCCGTTTCCAGGTCTTTCGCCAGAATCGCATTGAAGGCCTTGACCACTTTCGCGCCCGGCAACGCGGTGGCCAGCATCTGACTGGTGGTCGTCGAGCGACTCTCGAGCGCCTCGATGTGGCCGTCGCGGTCGGGATAGTAGTTGCACGTATCGATCACGATCTTGCCGTCGAGTGCCGCAACCGGCAGCGCGTCAATATTGCTGAACGGCACGGTCACCACCACCACGTCGCCGAACTTCGCCGCCTCTTCAGCCGTGCCGAGCGCGCAGCCAAGCGCAGCGCCCGTACTGATCAAGGTTCGCGGATCACGGAAATTACTGATCATCACTTCGTGACCATGGTTCTTCGCGACAGTCGCTATCGCGCGGCCGAGAAAACCGGCGCCGAGAATGCCTATCTTCATGTTGCACACTCCATATCTATCCGCGGATCGTTCGGTTGAGCGCCCGCCCATCGGTGAGAAGCACTATGATTCAAAACTTCAACCGGATAAATGGGTGTAGTTTGATGGCTGTCGCAACCAGTAGTGGGGAATCATGGACCGCTTGACCAGCATGGCCGTGTTCGTGAAAACCGCCGACAGCGGCTCGTTCGCCGCGGCTGCGCTCGCCTTCGGCATCTCCGCGCAGATGGCCGGCAAGCATGTCAGCACGCTGGAGGAACGCGTCGGCGCGCGTTTGCTCAACCGGACCACGCGCCGCCAGAGCCTCACGGAGATCGGCCAGATTTTCTACGAACGCTGCAAGGCGTTGCTGGTGGATGCCGACGCGGCCGAATCGGTCGCGCAGGAATTGTCAGCCTCGCCGCGCGGACGTTTGCGCATCACCGCGCCGGTGACTTTCGGCGCCTGCTGTCTCGCGCCGATGATCACGCGTTACCTGAAGGCCAATCCCGAGGTGCGGGTCGAGCTGGCGCTGACCGACCGCTTCGTCGATCTGATCGACGAAGGCTATGAAGCCGCGATCCGCCTCGGCTCGCTGTCGGATTCGTCGTTGATCGCCCGACAGTTGATGCCGTACCGGCTGGTCGCCTGCGCGTCGCCTGACTACCTGGCCGAGCGTGGCGAGCCGCAGACGCCGCAGGCGCTGGCGGAGCACGAATGCCTGAGCTTCGTCTATACGAGCCTGCCGGTTCAAACCGAATGGCATTTCGCCGATGCCCAGGGCGAACACGTGGTGCCGATCTCAGGCCGCTTTCAGGCCAACGACGTGAAAGCGCTGCTGGCCGCGGCCCTCAATGGCGGCGGCGTGATCCTCGCGCCCGAAGTGGCGGTGAAGGACGAACTCGCCGCGGGCCGGCTGGTGCGTCTGCTGAACGGCTACGAAGCGCCCGCGCGCCCCATGCATCTGGTGTTTCCGGCCAGTCGCGCCACCCCGAAATTGCGCGCGTTTATCGATCAGGTGGTGGCCGAATTCGGGCCGCACGCCGCGTGAAATGGGCAGCCGGGTACATCCGGAAGACGGCCTGCACCACCCGCCAATCTCCACCCATTAGCCGCTAGAATTCCCGCCTTTGCCCGCGTCGGGCGCGCGACAAGGCAAAATACCGGTTTTGTGCGCGCAAAAACGCGCGGCAAGACCGGATGAATCAGACCTCGGCGGCAGGCTTGCCGCCGACCCTCGCAATGACGCACGACGACGGCCCCGCACGCCAATCAGGCACGTCAGGCCCGTCGCGTGCGGCGCAGCCAGGACAGCTCGTCCTTTAACAGAGCCCCTCAGGAGCATTCATGACCGATTCGAACCCGTCTTTCCTCGGCAGGATTTCACTTGCCGTCAGTACGTTTTTCAGCATCCTCGGCGATGGCGAATTCGCCGCCGGGGTGCTGCGTCTGCGTAACGGCGACGCAGGTAGCGCCGCACCCACGCCCGCTCCCGCCGCGGCACCGGCTCCCGCCCCGCAACCGGCGCCCACGCTGAAAGAAGCGAGCCCGGACGCCGCACTCCAACTGCTTGGCCTGCTGCAACGCGACGCGCGCTTCATCGATTTCGTCGAAGAAGATATCAAGGCCTATAGCGACGCCGACATCGGCGCCGCCGCCCGCCTCGTGCACGACGGCTGCCGCACGACGCTGCGCGAGCATTTCACGATCCGTCCGGTGCGCGACGAAGCCGAAGGCAGCCGCGTGACGCTGGCCGAAGGTTTCGACGCCACCTCGATTCGCCTGACCGGCAATGTGGTCGGCAAGGCGCCGTTTAACGGCAGCATCAGCCACCGCGGCTGGCGTGTCGACGAAGTGCGTCTGCCGAAGCTGACCGACAGCCATAACGCCAAGGTAATCGCACCGGCCGAGGTGGAGCTATGAGCGACGCACGCTTTTCAATCGGTATCGATCTGGGCACCACGCACTGCGCGCTCTCGTATGTGGACACGACAGCCAGCGACGGTGAAAAGACCACGCAAGGCGTGCTGCCGGTCGCACAACTTACAGGCCCAGGCGCGATCGACAATCTCGATCTTCTGCCCTCGTTCCTCTACCTGCCGCATCCGGACGAACTCGCCTCCGGCGACCTGTACCTCCCGTGGACCGGCCAGCGCGAATTCGCAGTCGGCGAGTTCGCCCGCAGCCGCGGCGCGGCCACGCCGATTCGGCTCGTGTCGAGCGCCAAGAGCTGGCTGTGCCATCCCGGCGTCGATCGTCGCGCGGCGATTTTGCCGAACGACGCGCCGCCTGAAGTCGCTCGCGTGTCGCCGCTCGAAAGCTCGGTGCGTTATCTGACGCACCTGCGCGAAGCGTGGGATCACGCGCATCCGGACGCGCCGTTCAGCCAGCAGGACATCACGGTGACGATCCCGGCGTCGTTCGATCCGGCCGCACGCGAGTTGACCGCAGAAGCAGCGGAAGCCGCCGGCTACGGCCGCATGACGTTGCTCGAAGAACCGCAAGCCGCGCTGTATAGCTGGATTCAGAAGAGCGGCGGCCAATGGCGCAAGCAGGTCAAGGTCGGCGACATCATTCTCGTGGTCGATGTGGGCGGCGGCACGACCGACCTCTCGCTGATCGCCGTGATCGAGCGCGAAGGCAATCTCGAACTGCATCGCGTCGCGGTCGGCGAACACATTCTGCTCGGCGGCGACAACATGGACCTCGCGCTTGCCCACGTGGTCGCGCGCAAACTTGCCGCGCAGGGTACCCAGGCCGACGCGTGGCAACTGCGCGCCCTCACCTATGCCTGCCGCTCGGCGAAGGAAACGCTGCTCAGCGATCCGTCGACCGATACCGTGCCGCTCGTCGTGCCGAGCCGCGGTTCGAAGCTGATCGGCGGTTCGATTCGCACCGAGCTCACGCGTGCGGAGTTGACCCAGACGATCCTCGAAGGTTTCTTCCCGCAGGTGGATAGCGGGGCGCGTCCGGTGAGCCGCGCGCGTGCCGGTCTGACGCAACTCGGCCTGCCGTATGCACAGGACGCGGGCATCACGCGGCATCTGGCGGCCTTCCTTGGCCGTCAGGTGGGCGCGCTGGCCGAACTCGAAGGCTTGCGCGATATCGCCACGACGGAAGGCGCGACCTTCCTGCACCCCACTGCCGTGCTCTTCAACGGCGGTGTGTTCAAGTCGCCGCTGCTGGTCGAGCGGATCATGGGCACGCTCAATGGCTGGCTCGGTGCCGAAGGCGCACCGCAAGCCCGCCTGCTCGAAGGTGCGGATCTCGATCTCGCCGTCGCGCGCGGCGCGGCTTATTACGGCTATGTACGGCGCGGCCAGGGCGTGCGCATTCGAGGCGGCACCGCACGCGCGTACTACATCGCGATCGAATCGGCGATGCCCGCCGTCCCCGGTCTCGAGCCGCCCGTGCAGGCGCTGTGCGTCGCACCGTTCGGCATGGAGGAAGGCACGGACGCCGAACTGCCGGCGCAGGAGTTCGGGCTGGTCGTCGGCGAGCCGGTGCACTTCCGCTTCTTTGGATCGTCGGTGCGTCGTCAGGATCAGGTCGGCACGCTGCTCGACTTCTGGGGTCCCGAGGAATTGCAGGAACTGGAGGAAATCCAGGCAACGCTGCCGTCCGCCGGCCGCACCGCCGGCGAAGTCGTGCCGGTGAAACTGCATGCGCGCGTGACGGAAGCCGGCACGCTCGAACTCGAAGCCGTGCCGCGCGGCACCGACGAACGCTGGAAGGTCGAGTTCGACGTGCGCGGCAGCGCCAATGCATGACTGAAGTGAAGCTGAAGCGCTACAGCGTCGGCATTGATCTCGGCACCAGTAACACGGTGCTGGCCTACGCCGCGGTGGGCTCGCAGGAGATTCGCGTCTTCGAGATCGATCAGTTGGTGAGTCTCGGCGAAGTCGCCGCGCGGCCGCTGCTGCCTTCGGTGCGGTATCACGCGGCGCCGGGCGAGCTGAGTGCGGGCGATCTGCAGTTGCCGTGGCGCGCGCCTGACGGTTCGATCGGTAACGCTGCCGGAAGTCAGCAGGATCCACCGGTAGTGATCGGCAGGCTCGCGCGTGCGCTCGGCGGCCAGGTGCCGGGACGGTTGGTGGCGAGTGCGAAAAGCTGGCTGTCGCACGCGTCGGTGGACCGGGTCGCGCCGATCCTGCCGTGGGGCGCCGCGGACGATGTCCGCAAGGTCTCGCCGGTCGAAGCCAGCGCGAGCTATCTGGCGCACGTGCGGGCGGCCTGGAATCAACGCTTTCCCGACGCGCCACTCGAAGCGCAAGACATCGTGCTGACGGTGCCCGCTTCTTTCGACGAAGGCGCACGAGCGCTAACGGTGGAAGCAGCGCGGATGGCGGGCCTGCCCACATTAAGGCTGCTCGAAGAACCGCAGGCCGCGTTCTACGACTGGCTGTTTCATCATCGCGAAAGTCTTGCGACTGAACTTTCGGACACGCGACTCGTGCTGATCTGCGACGTAGGCGGCGGCACCACCGACCTCACGCTGATCGAAGTCCGCATGCGCGACGGCGAGCCGGAGCTCACGCGCATCGGCGTGGGCAACCATCTGATGCTCGGCGGCGACAACATGGATCTTGCGCTCGCGCATCGCGTCGAGGCGCGTTTGCCTCAAGCGGGTAACGAGCGCACGCGTCTATCGGCGGCGAGCCTCTCACAACTGGTCGAGCGTTGCCGCGGCGCGAAGGAACAACTGCTTGGCCCAGACGCGCCGGAGTCGGCTTCGATCACGCTGCTCGGCGCGGGCTCGAAGCTGATCGGCGGCGCGCGCACGGCGCAGGTCACGCGCGAGGAAGTCGAGCAGATCATCGTCGACGGATTCTTTCCGGCGGTGGCATCGAACGAACGACCCGGCAGGCCGCGCGGCGCGATCGTCGAGTTCGGCCTGCCCTATGCCACCGACGCGGCGGTCACGCGTCATATCGCGGCGTTTCTGAACCGCTTCGCGGCGCAGTCGCGTAAGGCGCTGGGTTCCGCTTCTGATTCCTCCGCGCTTCCTTCCGATATGGGCGAAGCTCGGGACGAGTCTTTGCCGGTGCCTGACACGCTGTTATTGAACGGCGGCGTGTTCCGCGCGGAAGCACTCGCACAACGCCTGTCTAGCACCTTGGGCGCATGGCGCGGTGAACCGCTCAACGTTCTGCACAACGACAATCCCGACGTCGCCGTGGCGCGCGGCGCGGTCGCTTATGCCCTCGCCCGCACTGGCCAGGCGCCGAAAATCGGTGGCGGCTCGGCGCGCAGTTACTTCCTCGTGCTGGATGAAACCAGTGACGGTGCACGCGAAACAGAACCGGCGCAACGCGGCATCTGCCTGCTGCCGCGCGGCACTGAAGAAGGCCATGAGATCCGGATCGAAGACCTTACGTTCGCACTGCGCCTCGGCCACCCTGTGCGCTTTCACCTGGCCTCTTCAAGCGCGGATACCGTTTATCAACCAGGCGAGATGGCCGACCTTGCACAAGGCGATTTCGTTCGGCTGCCACCTATTGCGACGATCGTGCAACAGCGCGGCGCGAGCACGACGCGCGGCGAAACCGCGGTACAGATCGCAACCTCTCTCACGGAAGTGGGCACGCTTGAAGTCCACTGCATCGAGCTCGACAATCCGGCGCAACGCTGGCTGCTCGAATTCCAGTTGCGTCGCGCAGATGCCCAGGTGAATTTGGCAGCGGACCCGGCACAAGCCCGGCACCCCGCGCTCGACCAGGCGATCGACCATATCGACCGCTGCTTCGGCACGCGCGCGCAAAAAATCGACCCGAAAGAAATCAAACGCCTACGCTCGCAACTCGAACAACTGCTCGGGCCGCGCGAAGGTTGGAACAGCGCGTTGTTGCGTGAATTGTTCGGCGCGCTGTGGGAGCGTGCGCGCCGCCGGCGGCGCTCGGCGGACCACGAACGCTTGTGGCTGAATCTCGCAGGCTATTGCGTGCGGCCCGGCTTCGGCTATCCGCTCGACGAATGGCGTGTGGAGCAACTCTGGTCGCTCTTCGACGACGGCATCCAGTACGTCAACGAAAGCCAGGTGTGGTCGGAATGGTGGACGCTATGGCGTCGCGCTGCGGGCGGCCTCGACGAAAGCGCGCAACTACGCGTGCTCGACGCGATGGCCTATCTGCAAACGGCCGCGCAATCGCGTCACAAACTGCCCTTCGACGTGTCGAAAACCGGCTTCACCGACATGGTCAGGCTAAGCGCGTCGCTCGAACGCATTCCGGTCGAACGCAAGATCGAACTCGGCGAATCCGTGCTCACGCGCTTGAAGAAGCCCGCGGAAAATCATCAGAGTTGGTGGGCGGTCGGCCGCATCGGTGCGCGGCGGCCGTTCTATGGCAGCACGCATAGCGTCGTGCCGCCGGACATCGCGGCGCTTTGGCTGAACACGATCCTCGCGCTCGACTGGAAGAAGGTCGACCCCGCGGCATTCGCCGCCGTGCAGATCGCCCGCATGACCGGCGACCGCTCGCGCGATCTGCCCGAAGACGTGCGCCATGCCGTGGTGCGAAAACTCGACGCGGCCAATGCGCCGCGCGCGTGGATCACGATGGTCGGCGAGACCGTGGAACTCGATGATGCCGACGAAGGCCGTGTGTTCGGAGAATCGCTGCCTGCGGGGCTGAAGCTGATAACTGCAACGCCATGAGCGAGCGCCAGGGTGCGGGCACTGCGCGAAGGTCAGTTGACGAACTGCAGTGCCCCACCGGGTCCGGCCACGACGTGACGGCACCAGTCCACAGGACCGCCTTCTTTGGTGGACCAGTCTTCGGTCAGGCAGTAGCGGCCGTCATTGGAAATCGACCAGTGTCCGGATGTCTTCTGCACGCCCTGCTTGCCGCCCGGTCGGGGCATGCGCGTGATCGTGGCGCTGCCGTCTTCGTTATTGGTCCAGTTCCTGACTCGTCCGCTGTCGTTCGTGCGCTCCATCGTCGAGCCTGGCACCGCCTTCGCCAGTGCTTCTTTGGTCATGGGCGTCTGGTCATCGGCCATTGAAACCGCCGACACCAGGGTGAGAACCAGCAGTGTGGATCTGCCAAACGCGTTCATAGGCCGCCTCCGCTTGCACCGGTTAGCGACGCCGTCCGGCTAAACCGGCCGGGTCGTCTGTGTGGACTGCAGTGCATTATCGCGCCGCTATGATCCGACGGGAACCGCGCCGTCGTCAGCGAGCTTCCGTATAGACCCGTCCCCGCGCCAGGCGGCCTGCCCTAAGCCATCGTCACCAGATTCCTGCCGTCGTGTTTCGAGCGATACAGCGCCCGGTCCGCGCTCGCGAAGCCCTCGCGATGCGCCAGCCGCGACCCCTCGGTCATGCGCGTCAACGAGGCGCCGACGCTTACTGTCACCATGCCGAGCGGCGAGGCGCGATGTTCGATCGCCAGATCTTCCACGCCTTGCCGCAGCACTTCGAGCGTGCCTTCAAGCGCCACCGGCTCCGCTCGCAGCACCAGCAGGCCAAACTCCTCGCCCCCCATGCGCCCGGCGATGATGCGCTCGCCGTCGGCCGCCGCCTGCATCACCGACGCCACCTTGCGCAAACAATGGTCGCCCGCCTGGTGGCCGTAGGTGTCGTTGTATTGTTTGAACCAGTCAACGTCGACTACCACTGAACCCATCACGTCGCCCTCGCGTGCGTCTTTCCACTTGCGCGCGATGCTTTCCAGCAGGAAGCGGCGGTTGTACAACTGGGTGAGCGGGTCGATCGCGGTGGCCGTGCGCATTTTCAGATCGTTTTCGATCATCGCGCGCAGGTGGTAAAACACGCCGCGTTGCGACGCATCCAGGCGGCCGGGTGCCGGGTCCATCGCGCACAGGGCGCCGACGATCTCGCCGTTCGGCGCGCGCAGTGCAATCGCCGCGTAAAAGCGCACGAAGGGATGGCGCTGCACCAGCATGCATTCACCGAAACGGGTGTCGTCGTGGGCATCCTCGATGACGAACAACTCCGCGTCGCGCACCGCGTAGTCGGCCAGCGAACGAGCGCGGGTCACGAGCGGCATCGCCATGCCGACTTCGGCCCGGTAGTGCTGATGCTCCTCGTCGAGCAACGTGATCGCGGTGATCGCCGCGCCGGTTACGCTCTTCAGGATTTCCGCCGCGTGCGTGAAGCATTCGCGCATCACCTGATCGTCATGCAACAACCACTCGATGACCGACGATTCCACCTCGGGTTCGCCAGCGGCGGACGGATCAACCAACATCCTGCTGGACAGACGATCGTTACTGTAAGCGAGTTGCACGGCTGGGTTCCCGGAAGTGACTAGCTCGTGTCAACGGCATCTGCATTCGAAACTTGAGCGGTAGGAAGCTGATTCATTCAGCAGACAATTGCAACCTGCAATCGTGTAATCCGGATGTTCTGCGGTGCAGCCGAACGCCTTTGTGCCTCGCATTCGCTTAAGGCCGCTCGCCTCGCGCCAACCGTGCATCAATATCACGCACCACAGGCATCAGATCCGCCACGCTATCGATCACATAGTGCGCCCCGGCGGCCTGCAACTTCTGAATCGCCGCCTTGCGCCGCCATGCAAACTCATCCGGCGCCAGCGCCTTGACATCGTCCTCGGTCATGCCGAAAGCATTGCCGCTGACGGCAACACCCACCGCCCACGTGCCGCCGTTGATCCCTTCCTCGATACCGACCTCGGTGTCGTCGACCTTGATCGCATCCTTCGCACGCCACACACCCAATTCCGGCAACGTCTTGTAGATCATGTACGGCGACGGACGCCCTTCCGGCGTGTCACCCGTACACACGATACTGTCCGGCGAAAAACCCTGAGCCGCCGCGCCGGGCACGATCTCGGCCATGATTTCGCGCGTGTAGCCGGTGGTCGTGCCGATCCTGATGTCGTCGCTACGCAGCGCGCTCGTCACTTCCGCCACGCCCGGAATCACCGAACTGTAGCTCGCGGCCACCGCGATGTTCTTCGGCACGAAGACGTCGTACACCGCGTCGATGTCCGCTTCGCCCGGCTTGTGGCCATATTTGTCGGCCCATGCTTGCGACACGCGCGGCAAGGCCATCAGCGCCGCGATATGCGGACGCTTGGCCATGCCCATCGGGCCGCGTGCTTCGTCGATCGTGATCGACACGCCGAACTGCTCGAACGTCTCGACAAACGCACCCATCGGCGCCAACGAACCATAATCGACCACCGTGCCGGCCCAGTCGAAAATCACTGCTTTTACGTGTTTCATTTACTTCGATTCTCTGGAGGTTGTAAGGCTCGCGCGACGTGCCGCGCATTTGTATTCCGCACTCAAGCTGCGCTGCTCAAGCCGCTTCGGCCAGGGTCTTGCGCTCTTCGAGCGCGGCCGCCGGCGGCGCGGCGTGCGCGACGCCCATCGCTTGCAGCGACTGCGCGCAGGCTCGCACCACGCGGTGCATCACGCGCTCATCCACCTGGCCGATGCAGCCGATTCGGAAGCTGTCCACCACCGTCAGCTTGCCCGGATAGATGATGAAACCCTGCTTCTTCATCAATTCATAGAAGTGCTCGAATTTGAACGACGGATGCGCAGGCGCAAAAAACGTCACGATGATCGGGGAGCGCCAACGCGCGTTCAGCAGCGGCTCGAAGCCGAGTTCCTGCATGCCCGCGACCAGCACGTCGCGATTGTTCGCGTAACGCGCGAGACGCCCGGCCTGGCCGCCTTCGAGCTTGTGCAGACGCAATGCTTCGATAAACGCGGCGACGGTATGCGTCGGCGGCGTGAAGCGCCATTGGCCGGTGCGGTTCATCACGTCCCACTGGTCGTACACATCGAGCGAGAGCGAATGGCTGCGGCCCTTGGCCTCCTGCAATGCACGCTTGCGAGCGATCACGAAGCCGAAACCGGGCACGCCTTCGATGCATTTGTTCGCCGACGAGACAAACGCCTCGCAAGGAATCTGACGCACATCGAGCGGCACCGCGCCGAATGCGCTCATCGAGTCGATCAGCAGCTTGCGGCCTTTTTTTGCGGTGGCGGCGGCGATTTCTTCGATCGGATTGAGAATCCCGGAGCTCGTTTCACAATGCACCGCGACCACGTGCGTGATGCGCGGATCGGCGTCCAGCATGCTTTCGACTTCGGCGCCGCGCGGCGGCAGGTAGTCGCCCTTGTCGAGCACCGTGCAGGCACGGCCGAGATAACCGAGGGTGGTTGCAATGCGCTTGCCGTAGGCGCCGTTGGCCAGAACCAGGGCGTGGCCGTCGCGCGGAATCAGGCTGCCGAGCATGGCTTCGACGCAATAGCTGCCGCTGCCCTGCAGCGGCACGCAGTCGTACTCGCCGTCGCTGTCGCCGGCAATGTCCAGCAGGCTGCGGCGCAGTTGGGCGGTCATTGCGCGGAAGTCGCCGTCCCACGAACCCCAGTCGCGCAGCATCGCTTCCTTGGTCGACAACGCCGTGGTCAGCGGTCCCGGCGTCAACAGATACGGCTCGCCCTGGGCCGGTGCGGCACACATCACGGTTGAAGGCAGTGCGGACACTGTCGGGGCGCTGTCGATGACGCTTTCCATGGTCGGAATCTCCGATATCGCTGTTGCGGTCATGACACGGTACAGAAAGGCTGTCCATCGGTAAAATCGATATAATCGATGCAGGTATCGCAAAAACTTATCTATCGGTGAGGCAGACGTGCAATACGCGCAATTGCGGGCTTTTCATGCGGTCGCGGAACACGGCGGATTTTCCAAAGCGGCGCAGGCGCTGTCGCTCACGCAGCCGGCGGTGTCGGATCACGTGAAGCGACTCGAGCAGGATTACGGTGTGAAATTGTTCGAGCGCGGCCCGCGCGGCGTCGAAACCACCGAACTCGGCCTGCGTCTCTTCACCGTGACGCGGCAGATGCTTAGCTGCGAGCGCGACGCGCGGCAACTGCTCGAATCCGCGGGTGGGCTCGAGTCCGGCTCGCTCTCGCTGGTGGCGGACGCGCCCGATCTGGCCGTCGCGCTGATTGGCGCCTTTCGCAAGCTGCATCCGGGGATCGTCGTAACGCTCTCGATCGCCAATGCCGCGGATTGCATGCAGCGCGTGTTGTCGAGCGCGGTCGACGCCGCCATTACCGCCGCCCCGCAGGTGCACAGCCGGCTCGAGTCACGCGTGCTGCGGCGCGATCCGCTGGTGGCCATGGTGCCGGTGAGCTATCCCGTGGCGAAGAAACGCAAGCTGAGCTACGCGGAACTCGTGCAACAGCCGATGATTTTTCGCGAGCGGCAATCGGTCACTCAGCAATTGCTGGAAATCGAACTGGTGCGCGAGTCGTTGCAGGTCGAACCGGTGATGTACGTGGACGGGCGTGAAGCGCTGGAGGAAGCGGTCGCGCAAGGCATGGGGGTGGGCGTGATCGCGCGCGCCGAATTCAATGAATCGCGGCGGATCAGGATGATTCCGCTTCAGGATTGTCAGGTGCAGATGATCGAATCGCTCACGCGGCTTGCTGAAAGGCCGGGGTCGAATCTGTTGGACGCGTTGTTTGCGGTGGAGCTGACAAGCACCGCTACTGTGGCGGCGCAATAAAACAATAAGCCGCCGGGCAACGATTGCCCGGCGGCGTTTTCATGCAGTCCTGGCGCAGCGGACGCGTGTCGGGGCGGTGCATGGCATCGCCACACGAACCCACCACTACGCGCCGCTCGCCAATGCTGTTACCGCGAACCGCCGCTGGCGATCAGGCTTTCGCCGGTCATCCAGCGCGAGTCGTCGGAGGCAAGGAACACGGTGACGTCGGCGATATCGTCAGGTTGACCGATACGGCCAAGCGGCGTTGTGCTGACCGCCCAGGCCTCGAAGTCCGAGCCGATGAAGCCGGCGGTATGCGTGCCTTCCGTTTCAACCATGCCGGGATTCACAGAGTTGACGCGAATCTTGCGCGGGCCGAGTTCGCGTGCGAGCACGCCGGTGATGGCGTCCACCGCGCCCTTGGTGGCGGTATAGACCGAGCTGCCCGGCGGCGTGATGCGGCTGACGACCGAGCTGACGTTCACGATGCTGCCGCCTTCGCCCAGATGCTTCACCGCCGCTTGCGTGACCAGGAGCAGGCCCAGCACGTTCACGTCGAAGTGCTTGTGGAAGTGCGCTTCGGTGATGTCTTCGATCGGCGCCATCTCATACACGCCGGAATTGTTGACCAGAATGTCGAGGCGGCCATAGGTTTCGACTGCCGCATCGATGATGCCTTTCGCGTCCGCCGCCTTGGACACATCGCCGCCAACGGCCACTGCCTTGCCGCCCGCCGCGGTGATTGCGGCGACCACGTCGTCTGCGCCGGCCTTGCTGGACGCATAGTTCACCACCACCGATGCGCCTTGCGCCGCCAATGCTTTCGCAATCGCGGCACCGATACCTTTCGATGCGCCCGTTACAACCGCAACCTTACCTGTGAGTTTGCTCATGATCGTTTCCTTTGGATGGAGTTCGCGCCGGCGTCGCTGTCGCGAAGATTCGCGGGGCTGACGCCGATGAAGCGAGACATGCAGTGGCGCTGTCACTGGACACAATGTAGGCACACTGGCCACATGGATAAAGCGGCTGGAAACGAATAGATACGTCGGATGAGCCGAACAATCGGCAAGACGTTGGGGGCAGAACGCACGGGGGAAGGTCAAACAAAGGCGCGGCGGGCACCGACGCTGACGCCGGCGCGACACCGCCTGGCTTCATCGCTTCGACGCAAACCCGCCGAAAAACGACTGCGCGTTCGCATCGAGCGTTTCGATGTGATACCCGCCTTCCTGCACGATCAACGTCGGCAGTTTCAGCGCACCGACTTGGCCGCCGAGTTGGCCGAAGCCCTCGGTCGTCACCGCCACCATCGATTGCGGATCGTCCTTGTAGATGTCGAAGCCCAGTGCAACGACCAGCACATCCGGTTGAAAACGGGCGAGAACGCGCAGCGCCGCGTCGACTTGCTCGAAGAACGCGGCTTCCGTTGAACCATGCGGCATCGGCAGATTGACGTTGTAGCCCTCGCCTTTCTCAGCGCCGCGCTCGTCCTCGAACCCCGCTACCACGGGATAGAAGTTCGTCGGATCGCCGTGGATCGACACGTACAACACGTCGTCACGACCGTAGAAAATCTCCTGAATGCCCTGGCCGTGATGCATGTCGGTATCGAGAATCGCGACGCGCCCGTACTTTTGCCGCAGCGCCTGCGCTGCAACCGCCGCATTGTTCAGATAGCAGAAACCGCCGGCCGCTTCGGCACGCGCGTGATGGCCCGGCGGGCGGCATAACGCGTACGCTTCACCCGCACCGTCGAGAATCGCGTGCGCGCCGGCCAGCGCGCTCTGCGCCGACCAGTAAGCGGATTCGTAGGTATCCGCGCCGACCGGACAACTACCATCGGCGAGATAGCGTGCCGCTTGCGCAAGCACTCCGCGCAACGGATTGTTCTCGCGGATATACACGTTCGACATCACTTCGTCGCCCCACTCCGCGGGAATCTTTTTCCATTCGCGGTGCGCTTCTTCCAGGAAGCGCAGATAGTTCATCCCATGCACCGCGGCGAGCGGCGCAGCACCGAAATCCGCCGGTTCCTGCACGTCGAAGCCGAGCCTCTTCACGGCTTCGACGAGGCGCAACGCACGTTCGGGCACTTCCTGCGGCGTGCGCATCTGGCCGCGCGACAGATAGCTGCGCGGATGATGCTTCAACTGCGCCGGATGAAAAAACGTCTGCATATTCCAGTTCCTTTGCTTCAGGCGTAGGCCGGTACGGTCATCATCGCACGCGCCGGGAACGTCCTTGATTTCATTTGATTCAGCTTGCAGGCAGTGCTTCGGGGGCATCCGCACGACGGTGTTTCAGCGCATCCAGTGCGACGATGCACGACAACGAGATGCCGGCGAGGCACGTGTAAAACACGGCAAGCGGCCACCATTGCCCGGTAAATTTGTGCGCGAGCCATGTCCCCGCCAGCGGCGTCAAACCACCCGCAATCGCGCCGCACACCTGATACGACAGCGAGATCGCCGAATAACGCACCCGCACCGGAAACACGCCGCTGACAAAGCCCGCGATCACCGAATAGAAACTCGCCATGCACACCACGGCAAGCGCGATGCCGACAATCATCGATAGCCGGCTGCCGCTTTCCACGAGCGTGAACATCGGATAGGGCGAGAGCATCGCGGCGAATGCGGCCAACTTGAGGAAGCGCGCACCGCCGATCTTTTCAGCAAGCCATGCGGCGAGCGGTTGCGACAGAAACTGGATGATTGCGACCGCGAACAGGCAATCGAGAATCAGCGATTTCGACACGCCGATGTTTTGCGTGGTGTACGAAATCATGAAAGTGTTGGTGAAGTACACGCCCGCAATGCCGATCGTATTCGCGCCGATGCACAGCGCAACGAGCGCGCCGGAGGAACGGAACACTTCGGCAATCGGCAACTCGACGGTACGCTTCGCCTCTTTCTCGCGCTGGAATTCCGGCGACTCGTTCACACCGATACGGATGAAAATGCCGACCGCGAGCAATACCGCGCTCGCCAGAAACGGCAGACGCCAGCCATACGCGATGAAATCGTCGTGCGGCATCGACGTGACCGCGCGAAATGCGATCAGCGAGAGAATCAGCCCGGCCGGGCTGCCCAGTTGCGCGAACGAAGCGAAGAACGTGCGCCGCCCTTTCGGCGCATGTTCGCCGGCCATCAGCACGGCGCCGCCCCACTCGCCACCCACCGCCACGCCTTGCACCACCCGCAGCAACACCAGCAGCACCGGCGCGAGCACGCCCACCTTCGTATAAGCCGGCAGCAAGCCGACGCACACGGTAGCGACGCCCATCATCATCAGCGTGGTCATCAACGCCTTCTTGCGGCCGATACGATCGCCCAGGTGGCCGAAGATCACGCCGCCCAACGGCCGCGCGAAGAAGCCGACCGCGAAGGTCGCGAACGACGCCATCGTGCTGACAAACGGGTCATGCGAGGGGAAGTACAACTCGCCGAACACCAGCGCGGCAGCCGTGGCATAGATGTAGAAGTCATACCACTCGATCATCGTGCCGATGAAAGCGGCGCTGGCCGCTCGCACGGGCTGACGGGTGGCTTGGGGTGAAGCGTTCATGGCGGCTCCTCTGTCGCGATGCCTGATATCAGGCCATCTTGTGAGGTGTTTTATCGCCAGCCATAAAATATTAGTCAAATTTCGGTTTATTATCCCAGCTATAAATCTGGCTAATGTCGAAGGTGATTCCATGACTCAGTTGCGCGCGGACGTCACGCGTTTTTTGAATGACCGGCTCGACTGGAACCTGCTGCGCACCTTCCTCGTCATCATGCAGGAGCGCAGCGTCAGCCGTGCCGCAGCCCGTTTGCACCTGACTCAACCGGCAGTTAGCCAGGCGCTTAAACGGCTCGAAGACACGCTCGGGCGCAATCTGATCCAGCGCCGCGGTCCGCACTTCGAACCAACCCGCGCCGGCGAGGAGGTGTACCGCATCGCCAGCGATATTTACGGCCACATGTCGCGGCTGGAAACCGAACTCGACGACCGCAGCGACGACATCACCGGGTCGATCCGGCTCCTGTCGGTGAGCCGGATCGACTCCGGCGTCTATGACGAATTCCTGGCGGAATTCCACAAGACCTATCCGCGCGTGGATTTGCAGATCGAAGTGATGCGCTCGTCGGACATCATCTCGTCACTGCTGCAAAAAACGGCCACAGCCGGGCTCGGCTTGTGCCGCACCCCCGTCGACAAACTCGAACAGCGCTGCTTTCTGCGGCAACGGTATGCGCTTTTCTGCGGGCGGCATCATCGGCTGTTCGGGCGGCATGCATTGTCGATCGATCAATTGCTGGCGGAAAACTTCGTGTCGTTCACCAGTGACCAGATCGGCGACAGCCTTTCGCCGCTTACCGTGTTTCGCGATCAGCGCGGCTTTACCGGACGCATCGTGGCGGCCTCGCCGAGCCTCGACGAAGTGCGGCGGCTGATCTTCGCGGGCTACGGCATCGGCTGTCTGCCGGAGCACATCGTGCGCGACGATCTCGCGCAGCAGCGGCTGTGGCGTCTGCCACCCGAAGAGGGTCTGGTCGACGTCGACATCGATCTGCTGTGGCTGCGCGCACGCAAGATGAACGCCGCCGAGCAGGCGTTTCTCGATGGAATGGAGCGCACGATGCAACGCTATGCGCTACCTGAGCGGCTTGCGCCGCGCTAACCGAAGATGAGCCTGATGGTTCACCGATTTCCGCATTTGCGGATGAACGCGATCTGCACCGCCACACTTGCCAGCACCGCCAACGCGCCTAACGTATCCAGAATAGTCGACCACATAATCCAGCCCTCCCTGCTTCACGCTCCCCACTTCCTGATCAAACGAATACGCGCGCCAGTAACTGAATCGACCGGATGCAAGGCGATCTCGGCGCGGGCATCTGGCGGGTGTCGAAGGATGACGAAGGCGCGTGGCTGACACCCTATTATCAATGTGATTTATTTCATAACTGATTTTTAATCGATTTGCCTGATTGTCGGCGGCTTCTTATCCTTGACGCACAACCGGCCGCCGCGCATTGCATGCGGCGTCCGCTCTGCCCCTCCCTGTCCTTTGGCCAGCAAGATCATGGAAAGAACCACCTTCAGCGTACGCGTCGACAGCGTGCGTGACGAAGCGCACGGCGTGCGCTCGTTCAGCATCTCGCGTCTGGACGGACAACCGTTCGACCGCTACGAGCCCGGCGCCCATATCGACGTCACCGTGCCCTCAGGCGTCACGCGGCAATATTCCTTGTGTGGCGACCCGGATCATCGTGAAGCGCACCTGTTTGCCGTCAAGCGTGAGGACGCGTCGCGCGGCGGCTCGCGCTCGCTGCATGAGGACGTGACGGTCGGTTGCGAATTGACGATCGGCGCACCGCGCAATCTGTTCCAGCTTGCGTCCGGCGCGAGCGAGCACATTCTGATTGCGGCCGGCATTGGCGTCACGCCGCTGCTGAGCATGGCCTATCGCCTGCTCAAGCAGAACGAGCGCTTCGTGTTGCATTATTTCGCGCGCAGCGCGGAGCATGCGGCGTTCTTGCCGTTGCTGTCGCGCGCACCGTTCAGTGATTTCGTGCGGCTTCATTTCGGCGTCGAAAAAGAACAGCTCGATGCGGTGCTGGCCGATTGCGTGGCAAGTGCGGGCGAGAGGTCGCACATTTATACCTGCGGCCCGGGGCCCTTCATGGAACGCGTGGTAGCGATCGGCGAACAGCGCGTGGCTTCCGAGGCGATTCACCTTGAACGCTTCGCCGCCGAGCCCGCTTCGGCGGCTAGCAGCGAATCAAACGCGCTCGATGCATTCGATGTACAGATCGCCAGCAGCGGCGCTACGGTTCATGTCGATAAAAATACGACGATCGTCGCGGCGTTGGCGTCGATCGGTATCGAAGTCGATACCTCATGCGGCGAAGGCGTATGCGGGACCTGTATGGTCGATGTGGTGAGCGGCACGCCCGAGCATCGCGACCATTGCCTGAGCAAAGCTGAAAGGGCAAGCGGAAAAGTGATCTGCTGCTGCGTCTCGCGCGCCACGTCACCGCTGCTGGTGCTCGATCTTTAAGGTTTTTTAGTGCCGGCCAGGTGCTGCATTCGCAGCACCTTCTTCCTTCCGTCTTTACCGGTCGTCGTCGCGAATCGACGATGCGTGCCGGCACAGTGCGCGCACTTCGACATCCATATACGGAAACAGCGGTAACTGGCTCAGCACGTCATGCAGTTGCGCGGGGCTTTCCACATCGAACACGCTGATGTTTGCGTAGCGCCCAGCGATGCGCCACAAGTGCCGCCATACACCCTCTTCCTGTAGCTTCTGCGACATGGCTTTCTCATCTGATTTCAAGCGCGCGGCGCGCTCGGCGTCCATATCGAGCGGCAGGTTGACGGTCATCTCAACGTGAAACAGCATGTTGGCTCTCCTTTTCTGATCGGTAATGAAAAACCCCGACTACGCGGAATACTCCGCCGCGCAGCCAGGGTCGATAGATTCATGCGGTACGTGTATGCGTTTTCAGGCGTCGGCCCATTAGAGCGCCACAGCCACAGCCTCAGGCTTCAGCGCGCAGCCGTTCCACTTCGGCGCCCGGCAGGTTGTCGCGCTCCTTGAACAGCGTGAAGTCGAAGTCGATCAGCGCAAACTGGCCTTCCACGCCATAAGGCTTGCCTTCCGCGCCCTCGGCCTGCTTGACCGCCGGCACGAGGCCGTCGCGTGTGGCGAACGCAAAGTCGTCCCACAGATACGGATCGCCGTCGATGTTGATCTGCGTGGTCAGCTTGCGGCAGCCCGGCGCCGACACGAAGAAGTGGATATGCGCCGGACGATGCCCATGACGGCCCAACTGATCGAGCAACAGTTGCGTCTGCCCTTGCGGCGGCACCGAGTAACCGACCGGCACCACACTGCGGAAGCTGTACTTGCCTTCGGCATCCGTGCGAATCGAGCGGCGCAGATTGAAAGCCGGCTGCGACTTGTCGAAGTACGAGTAGTTGCCGAGATGATTCGCGTGCCACACTTCAACCAGCGCATTCGCGAGCGGCTTGCCGTCTTCGGCAAACACGCGGCCACGCATCACCAGCGTCTGACCGGGATCGCTGCCGTCATCGAGTCGTGCATGCCCGTCGGACACCGGTGCGCCCGCCACATACAACGGTCCTTCGATGGTGCGCGGCGTACCGCCTTCAATACCTGCCTTGGCTTCCGCTTCGTCCATACGCAGATCGAGAAAATGCTCGAAGCCGAGGCCCGCGGCCAACAGACCGAGCTCGCCGCTCTTGCCCGCGTCGCCGAGATAATTCAGCGCGGTCCAGAACTCGGCCGGTTGCACGTCGAGGTCTTCGATCGTATAGAACAGATCCTGGACGATGCGGTTGACGATCTGCTTCGTGCGCGGATTGCCTTCGCTGGTGGCACTGTCGTTGATTTTCTGCAGCAGTGCGTCGATAGCTTGCTTGTTCATGGGGTATCTCCTTCGTTTAATGTTCTCGGCGGTTAGCGGATGAACCGTCAGTTCGTGGTAACGCTTGCACCTTTGCGCGTATCGCGCCGCAGGCGGTCGATCTTGTCCCAGTCCAGCGTGATGCCGAGACCGGGTCCTTGTGGAAGATACAACGCAAAGTTTTCGTAGCGCAGCGGCTCGGTGAGAATCTCTTCGGTCAGCAGCAATGGCCCAAAGAGTTCAGTGCCCCACTTCAGTTCGCCGAACGTGCTGAAGAGTTGCGCCGAGGCGATCGTGCCCACCGCGCCTTCGAGCATCGTGCCGCCATACAGGTCGATGTTCGCGGCGAGCGCAATCGCCGCCACCTGCGCGGCGCCAGTCAGGCCGCCCGATTGCGCGATCTTGATGGCGAAGACGTCGGCCGCACGCGCGCTGGCGATGGCGAATGCGTCCGCCGGGCCGTGCAACGCTTCGTCCGCCATGATCGGCACCTGAGCGAGATCCGTCAGACGTTTAAGGCCAGCGCGATCCTCCGCGGCAATCGGCTGCTCGATCAGCGCAACACCTGCATCGGCGAAGCGCTTGCCGGCCCAGATCGCTTCGGATTCGGTCCATGCCTGGTTCACGTCGACACGCACTTCGCCGCGTCCTTCCAGCGCTTTCTGAATCGCCACGACGTGCGCGACGTCGTCGACAAGCGCGCGCGAGCCGATCTTCAACTTGAACACGCGATGCCGCTTCGTTTCGAAAACACGCTCGGCTTCGTCGATATCGCGGGTCGTGTCGCCACTTGCGAGGGTCCACGCCACGTCAACCGAATCGCGTACTCGGCCGCCGAACAACTCCGACAGAGGCACGCCGAGACGCTGCGCCTGGGCATCGAACAAAGCGGTTTCAACTGCGGATTTCGCAAAGCGGTTGCCCTGAAACAGCGCGCGCAGCTTCGCCATTGCCGCGCCTGGACGGGTTGCGTCCATGTCTTTGAGCAGCGGCGCGAAGTACGTATCGATGTTGACCTTGATACTTTCCGGGCTTTCCTCGCCGTATGCGAGGCCGCCGATGGTGGTGCCCTCGCCCACGCCAACCATACCGTCGGCGCAACGGATGCGCACCAGCACGAGCGTCTGGCAATTCATCGTTGCAACCGAAAGCCGGTGCGGACGAATCGTCGGTACGTCGACGAGAATCGTCTCCACGCTCTCGATCTTCACGGGTGTTGCTATCATTCGTTGCTCTCCTGAACTGCTTTCATGAGAGCCCCATAGTAGAAACAACCCGCGAAGCAGTCCAACACCGATTCCGACTACTTCCATACCGTAGGGGTATGCATGGAACTTCGCCAACTCCGCTATTTCATTGCGGTCGCCGAAGAAATGAACATCACGCGGGCCGCCAATCGCCTGCATATGACGCAGCCGCCGCTTAGCCGCCAGATCCAGCAGATCGAGGAAAGCGTTGGCCTCGCGCTGTTCGAGCGCGGCTCGCGGCCGCTGCGGCTGACCGAAGCCGGCCGCATTTTCTATGCGCAGGCCAAGCGTCTGGTCGACGACGCCGACGAACTCGCCCCGCTTACGCGGCGCCTCGCGCAACTGGCCGAGCGCATCGTGATCGGCTTCGTGCCGTCCACGCTCTATGGCGCGCTGCCGGCGGTGATCCGCGCATTTCGTGAGGCGGCGCCGCACATCGAGTTGTCGTTGATCGAAATGTTCACGATCGAGCAACTCGGCGCCCTCAAAGGCGGCCGTATCGACGTGGGTTTTGGCCGCTTGCGTTTCGACGATGCACAACTGGCGCGCGAAGTACTCGTCGAAGAACGGATGATTGCCGCGTTGCCGCAAAACCATCCGCTCGCACGCCAGAAGAAGCCGCTGACGCTGGCCGCGCTCGCCGAGGAAACGCTGATCGTTTATCCGAGCACGCCGCGGCCGAGCTATGCGGACCAACAGCTATCGGCGATGCACGACCATGCGTTGGAGCCGAAAGCGGTCCATGAAGTGAGGGAGTTGCAAACCGCACTGGGGCTGGTTGCGGCGCAGGTCGGCGTGTGTCTCGTACCGGAAAGCGTTGAGGGTTTGCGCGCACATGGCGTGGTGTACCGGCCGGTTCCGGCGGCCAATATCTCGTCGCCGATCATCATGAGCCGACGCTTGCAGGATGAATCGCCGACAACCACGTTGCTGTGTTCGCTGGCCCGGGAGTTGTTCAAGCGGGGTTGAAGGCGCGGAAGGTGGCTTGAAGCGGGCTCAAAGCGGGCTCAAAGCGCCTCTTAATCCGCCGGCCGGCTCCGCGCCCGGGTAACCGGCCACCCATTTGACTACTCGTGCCCGACGAATTCATCGGCGAGCTTTTCGGCGATTAAATCCATCACCACGCGTATAGCCGCATTCCGTCGCATATCGGTGTGAGCCACGAGATAGATGTCACGCGACAGCCTTTCTTCCGTGTCCAGAGCCAGCACGCCCTTGTCGGCCCCGGCGAAAAAACGCGGCAATACGGCGATGCCCAAACCCATGCGCACCGCGGCGAGCTGGCTCGTCAGATCATTGCTCCTGAACCGGATCCTTCGGCCGTCGGCAAAGCGGTAAAGCCACTCCTGTTCGGGCACATGATCGAGCGACGAGTCGTAAGCAATGAATTGCCACTCTTCGCTAGGCAGTTCGGTATAGCCCGGTGCCGCATACAGCCGATACGCCATCCTGCCGACTCTACGCGCGACATTGGTCATTTCGGTCGGTCTGGACAGGCGGACTGCGATGTCCGCCTCCTGGCGACCAAGCGAAATGAAGGACTGGTTGCCTAGCAGAACCAGATCGAGTTCGGGATGCCGCAAGCCCAGTTCTGTAATGCGCAACGCGAGGAAGGTGCTCGCGAGGGAAGGCGGCGCACTCACCGTTACCTTCGCGCGTGCTGTCGTTTTTCGCGCCCTCACTCCCCTTTCCAGCGCATGGGCCTGTGCCAGCATGCCTTCAGCCGCGCTAGCCACTTCGCCGCCCGCCTCCGTCAACTGCCACCGTCGCGCAAGCCGGTCTACCAGTCTTTCGCCCAACGCATGCTCGAGCGCCGCGATATGCCGCGCAACGGTAGCGTGGTCCACCTTCATCGTCCGTGCCGCGCCGGACAACGTCCCGGCCTCGGCCAGGGCTATGAAATGCCTCATGTCGTTCCAGTCGAACATCGGTGCAAATTCTCACAAGCAAGGTGAAATCTTGCCGGATTCCCGGCCGCCGGTCCCGCTGATACATTTTGCATCGCAATGACGATTCCCCGACACACACAATTGAAGGTGGTTCAAATGAAGATCCATGACATTGAAGGTTTCCCTAACCCGGCTCGCATTCGCATCGTGCTGGCGGAGAAGCGAATGGAATCGCTGGTGGAGTTTGTTCGCGTGAATCTCTACGATGCAGAGCATCAAAAAGGTCCATTCCGGGAAAAGAATCCGACATCGACGGTTCCCGTTCTTGAACTCGACGACGGCACGTTCATTGGTGAATGTGTTGCGATCGCGGAGTATCTCGACAACCTCGACGGAAACCCGATCCTCACCGGACGCACACCCCGCGAGAAAGCGGTGATCCACATGATGCAACGGCGCGCTGACCATCAACTGATCGACGGCATAGGCGTGTTTTTCCACCACTCGACGCCGGGCCTTGGCAAAGCCAATGAGGCCTTCAAAAGTGCCGACTGGGCCTTCCGCAAACAATGGGGCGACAAACACGGGGAACGGGCGATAGCAGGAATGAAATACTTCGACGGTGTTCTGCAGACTCAACCCTACGTCGCGGGCGACCAGTTCTCCGTCGCTGACATAACGGTGTGGGCAGCGTTGATGCATGGGGACTACGCAGGACTGACAGTCCCGGCCGATCACACCGCGTTGCTGGAATGGCGAGCCAGGATCAACGACCGTCCCAGTGTCAAAAACCGAAGCGGCCAGAACCTCAATGCCGAAGACCTACCGCATCTGGAGCCTCTGCTGCCTATCTGAACAGCAAGGCCGCCACGTCGTCTGCGAGCTAACTCAGTGATTGTCTGCCTGCCGACAATCCCCCGCACTCGCGACGAGTATCCATGCCCTTTTTGTTTTGAGAATCCAACATGCCGCAACGCAAGTACCTGATCACCGGCGCCGCCGGCAAAACTGGCGTCCACACGATTCGCCATCTTCTCAAAGCAAAGACGGACACCTGGTTCGCGCCCTCGTGCGTCAGGAAGACGAACGCAGTGCATTGCTCCGGAGCGAGGGCGCAGACGTCTTCGTTGGCAATCTTCTCGAGCATGACGACGTGATACGCGCGATGGACGGCGTAACGGGCGCTTACCTGTGCTATCCCGTCCATCCAGGCTATATCCAGGCCACCGCGTATTTCGCGGACGCTGCGCAGCGCGCGGGTGTCGAAGTTGTCGTGGAAATGTCGCAAATTTCCGCCCGGGAAGATTCGAAGAGCCACGCCGCGCGCGACCATTGGATCGCAGAACGTGTGCTCGACTGGTCGAATGTACCGACCGTCCACATTCGCCCGACGTTCTTCGCCGAACGGCTGATTTTTCCATGGGTGCGCGATCCTATCGTGCAAGAAGGCAAGATCACGCTGCCCTATGGTGCAGGGCGCCACGCGCCGATCGCAGCCGAGGATCAGGCTCGCCTGATCGCCTCCGTCCTCGCACAACCGTCCAGTCATATCGGAAAGACCTATCCGCTGTTCGGACCCGTCGAATTGGGCCAGCAAGAGATTGCCGATGAAGTCGGCAAGGTTCTGGGTCGCAAGATAGCCTATCGCCCGTCAACCATCGAGCAATATCGCGAGCATCTGGAGAAATACGATCTGCCGGAATTTTTAATCCAGCACTTCCTCGCGATCGCCGTCGACTACCAGAACGGAATTTTCTCCGGCGTAGATGGCGTTATCGGCGAGATCACCGGGCGAGCCCCCCAAACCGTCGGCGACTTTGTGAGAACCCATCGTCGAGCGTTCGAGCAGTAAATTCTTGCCAATGTGTTCTGTTCGCCTGGTCGAAGTGTCGCTATTTGACCGTTTGCTTTTTGGCGACTACCAATGCAATGCCGCCAAGGATTGCGGCCGAACTGCCCAGCAAGCGCAGCGTCAATGGTTCGCCGAGCAACACTATCCCGCCCATTGCCGCGATGACCGGCACACTCAATTGCACGGTGGCAGCGGTAGCCGCTTTCAGTCCCCTTAGGGCCGCGTACCAGATGACATAGCCAACGCCAGAGGTCAATGCTCCGGAGAGCATGGCATACACGATTCCGGATCGTTCTAATGAGAGGTGCGCAAGTGTGAGCAGACTAACCGCTGCCGCAAACGGCACGGCTCGCAGGAAGTTCCCTGCGGTAGTCGTTGTCGGATCGCAAGAACGCCTGCCTCGCAACGAATAAATGCCCCACGCGACGCCCGCCCCCAGCATCAAAAGAGAAGGTTGCAGAGGTGGCGCCGAGATTCCGCGCAGAACGAGACCGATCAGACCGCTAAGTGCCAACAACAGTCCCGCCCACTGCCGTACGCGCAGGTGCTCCCCCGTCCAAAGGCCGTGTCCGATCATCGTAGCCTGCACAGAGCCGAAAAGAAGCAACGCGCCTGTCCCGGCCGGAAGGCCGACGTATGCAAATGAAAACCCGGACGCATAGGCAAAAAGTGCAAGTGCCGAATACCAGTTGCCACCGATACCCCGCGGACTACCACGTGCTCGCAGCATCAACCAGAGCGTGAGAGCGGCGGACACCACCCGCACCAACGTGAATGTTGCTGCATCGACCCCCGCGCCTTTCAGCGCCAGACGGCAAAGCAATGAATTCCCTGCAAAGGCGAACATTGCGAGGGTGGTAAGCAAGGCGATTCGCGTACGCGGCATGGAGCGTCGGCGTCAGTCACGCGCTTGAGGGTCTGTGACAGCTTAGTGTATCGCCCGCGAGGACGGCCAGACGCCATCCTCGACGACTATTGGCCGCTCCCGCTCGACCCGCTTGCGCACGGTCCAGCCGCACTCCCGTCTCAACGCTCGTCGAATCGCCGCACGATATCGCCCATCAGATTGCGCAACCACACGTTGCCCTCGTCCTGATCGAAATGCTCGTGCCAATGCATCGTGACTGCCGCCATTGGCAAGGTAACGGGCAACTCGTAGAGCTGAAACCCGCCATCACGATTGAAAATCTGTGCAAGACGCCGCGGCAGCGTCGCGAACAGATCGGTCACGGCCAGCACACTCGGCAAGGCCACGAAGTGCGGTAATTCCAGCGCAATATGCCGGCCCACACCTTGCGCACGAAACGCATCGTCGAGTGCATAGTGGCTGTGCTCGACCGACGTGATCTGCACGTGCGACGCGTCCAGAAATGCTTTCATGGCCAGTTCTTTCGTGCGCGGCAAGCCGCGCCGTTTGCGCGTCATGCAAACGTAAGTCTCTTCGAATAACGCTTGATGACGCGTGCGCGCGGTCAACGTCGGCAGATTGCCGATTGCAAAATCGAGCCGGCTGCCACGTAGGGCATCTTCGATTTCTTCCACCGGCAGCGGTTCGATGCGCAATTTCACGCGCGGCGCCTGCTGGTGCAAGGTCTCGCAAATCGGCGGCAAGTACGCCAACTCCCCCGCATCGGACAGCGATAAGCGGAACGTGCGCGTACTGACGGCGGGATCGAAGTGCTCCGCATAACGCAGCGCTTCGCGCACCGTATCCAGAGCCCGCGCGACGATGCCCGACAGTTCGAGCGCGATCGGCGTGGGTTGCATGCCGGCGCGCGTGCGAATGAACAGCGGATCGTCGAACAGGGTCCGCAAACGCCCCAGCGAATAACTGATCGCCGGCTGCGACAGGGCCAGCCGCTGCCCGGCCCGCGTGAGGCTGCGCTCCTCGACGATCGCCTGAAAAACGCGCAGCAGGTTGAGGTCGACGTGGTCCAGCGAATTCATCGAGATATCCATGAGATTGATTTTATATTTTATTTTAGATCAATTTGACGCATATCAGTCGCTCAGCGAGACTTTGCTTCATCGACCACCCCACCTACACCACGATGAGCGATTCCTCATATCAGACCGTCGACACGAGCGCCTTGTACCAGCGCGCGCAGTCCGACCGCGTCGCCCCGTCGCTGTACTACGACCCGGCGGTTTTCGAAACCGAACTCGAGCGCATTTTCTACAAGACGTGGATCTGGGTCGCGCACGAAAGCGAACTGCCGAATCCGGGCGACTTCCGCACCACCATGATCGGCCGCCAGCCGGTGATCGTGGTGCGCGACAAGAGCGGCGCCGTCAATGTGCTGCAGAACCGCTGCCGCCATCGCGGCGCAACGGTCTGCGAGCAGCACAAGGGCAATGCGAAAGGCTTCACGTGCCCGTATCACAGCTGGACCTATGGCCTCGACGGCGCATTGCGCGCACTGCCCTATGGCGACGGCTATGAAGGCGTGATCGACAAGACCGAGTTGCCGCTCGCCAGTTTGCGCGTGGGTATCTATCAAGGTCTGATCTTCGCGAGTTTCAATCAGGAGATCGAGCCGCTCGAAGATTTCCTCGGCGGCGCCAAGCCGTGGATCGACCTGTTCATGAAGCAAGGCGCGGGCTATCCGATCAAAGCCAACGGCGAACATCGCTTCCGCTTTAACGGTAACTGGAAGATCCAGCTCGAAAACACCACCGACCTGTATCACTTCCCGGTCGTCCACAAGTCGTGGATGAAATCGATCGACGACGAAACGGCCGCGGCGATCACGAGCTTCATGACGAGCGACGAAGCCTTCTGCCGCTCACTCGGCAACGGCCATAGCCTCGCCGTGCTGGTGCCGGAACTCGTCGATCTCGACAAGGACGACGGCACACCCATTCCTGAACGCTTCCAGGAACTCGCCGCCACGCTTGGCGAAAAGCACACGCCCGACGAAGTGCGCCGCATTGTGCGTTCGCTGATGGGCGTCGGCTTCAACCTGAATCTGTTTCCGAACCTCGCGCTCTCGATGGCGTTTTTCCGCGTGCTGCGGCCCATCTCCGCGAACGAGACGGAAATCCGTCACGTCGCCCTGGCAATGGACGGCGGCCCCGACGAAGCAAACCGTGTGCGCTTGCGCATTCACGAACACTTCCAGGGCCCGTTCGGTTTCGGCAGCCCGGACGACGCCGAAGCATGGGAACGCGTGCAGCGCGGCTCGCATGCCGGTCCCGATCTGCCGATCCTCGTGAACCGCGGCCTGAATCGCGAGAGCACCGCGCCGAACGGCGAAAAGACCGCACACGCCACCGACGAAACCGGGATGCGCGAAGCGTACGCGCAATGGCGCACGATGATGGAGCAAGCATGATGGACGACAGGAACACGCTGTTCTCGCAGAAGACCTTTGCCGGCGCGATCGAACTCATCTGGCGGGAAGCCGAATTGCTGGACCGCAAGGACTATCACGCGTGGCTTTCGTTGTGGGACCCGGCAGGCTTCTACGTGGTGCCGATCGATCACGACACCACCGACTTCGCCGCCACGCTCAACTACGCGTACGACGATCAGGACATGCGCGAAAAACGCGTGCAACGCATGACGTCCGGCCATTCGGCCTCGGCGAGCGACGCCGCCCGCACCGTGCGCACGGTTTCGCGTTTCACGCTGACGAGCGATACGAGCGACGAGGTCGAGGTGAGTTCGGCGCAGGTCATCGTCGCGTACAAACGCGGCAAGTCGACCCTGTTCGCGGCGGATCTCACGCATCGCATCAGTTTCGCGAGCGGCGAGCCGCGCATCGTGCAGAAAGTGATCCGCCTGATCGATTCGACCGAGGCGCTGAGCGCAATCGGATTCCTGTTGTAATTGACGACGCTACCAGCGAGCACGACGATGCCAAACGACACGCTTTCTCCCACGGCCGTATCAGCCGCCACGCCGGCGGCGCCTGCGACCTCGCGGACACTGCGGCGGATCATCGTCGCCTCCGTGATCGGCAACGCGCTCGAGTGGTATGACTTCTTTCTGTACGGCACGGCCGCGGCCCTGATCTTCGGGCCGTTGTTCTTCCCGCTGCACGGCGACCCGCTGATGGGCACGCTCGCCGCGTTTGCGGGCTTCGCGATCGGCTTTCTGGCGCGGCCGCTGGGCGGTATCGTGTTCGGTCACATTGGCGACCGGCATGGCCGCAAACGCGCGCTCGTCGTGACGCTGATGATGATGGGCGTGGCAACCTTCGGCATCGGCCTGTTGCCGACGTTCTCGCAAATCGGCTTCCTCGCGCCGATCGCGCTCATCTGTTTGCGGGTCGTGCAAGGCATCGCGTCCGGCGGCGAATGGGGCGGTGGCGTGCTGCTCATCAGCGAGAGCGCACCGGCGAATCGCCGTGGCTACTACGCCTCGTTCAGTCAGTTGGGCGTGGCAGGCGGCTTCGTGCTGTCGGCGGCCGCGTTCTATCTGGTGCAGCGGTTGCCGGTGGAAAGCTTCATGTCCTGGGGGTGGCGCCTGCCGTTTCTCGCGAGCGTGCTGATCTTCGGCGTCGGCGTCTATATTCGCCGAAGCCTGCCTGAGAGCCGCGACTTTACCGCCGCCAAACCGAAGCACATGCCGGTGCTGACGGTGCTGCGCAATCACCCGAAGCAGGTATTGCAGGCCATGGGGCTGCGTATCGCCGAAAACGGCGGCACGTATATCTTCCTGTCGTTCGTGCTGGTGTACGGCAAGACGATCGGTGTGCCGGTCTCGGTGATGCTCGGCGGCGTGATGCTCGCGATGCTGCTCGAACTCGCCACGATCGTGCTGTGGGGCCGGCTATCGGATGTGATCGGCCGGCGGCCGGTGTATATGATCGGTGCGCTCGGCCTCGTCGTGATCGCGTTTCCCGCGTTCTGGCTGATCGATACGCATGAACCGTTGCTCGTGTTCCTCTCGCTCGCATTGGGTTTGCCCTTCTGCCACGCCGCGATGATCGGCACACAGCCTGCGCTGATGGGCGAACTCTTTCCTACCGAGGTCCGCTATTCGGGCATGGCGCTAGGCCATGAAATCGCCTCGGTGTTTTCCGGCGGACTCGCGCCTCTGGTGGCTATCGCGCTGTATTCGAAGGTCCATGCGCCGTGGCCGGTCGCATTGATGTTGATCGGCTTCGGTCTCATCACCGCGATCACGCTCGTGACCATTCCGAAGAACATCAATACGGCGCATGACTGAAATGCGATCAGCCGGCCGGAACGGCCACAATCGGCAGCGTAAAGCTGCATTGAAGGCCGCCCCGCCGCGCCGGTTTGGCCCAGATTTCGCCACCGTGCCGCGTGACGATGTTTTTGCACAGCGACAAACCGATACCATTGCCGCCCGCCTTCGACGAAGAAAATCCGTCGAACAGGCGACCATGCGCTTCGGCGGGCACGCCCGGGCCATTGTCGATGACTTGCACGAGCGCGTATTTTCCACGCAGGCTGGTGACGAGGCGCAATTCGCCGCGCCGTGCAGCGGCATTCGTGCATTCCGTCAGCGCCTCGATCGCATTGAAGGCCAGATTCAGCACCACCTGGCCGATCAGCACACGTTCGCAATACACCGGCAAGGCTTCCGGTGCCTGCTCGATCGTGACCGCAACCCCCGCGTCTCTCGCGCGCAATTCGATGAAGTACGCGACGTCCGCGACGACGTCTCGCAAGTCCGCCTGGGTCTCGCTCGGCTCCCGCTTGACGATGTAATCGCGCACGCTTTTGATGATCACTGCCGCATGCTCGGCCTGACGATCGGCGCTGCGCAGGCCCCACAACGCATCGTCGACGGGTCCCGGTTGCCCGAGCCGCAGAATCGCGCCCTCGATGAAATTGCGCACCGCGGCGAGCGGTTGACTCAACTCGTGTGCGATTGCGGTCGCCATTTCGCCCATCGCGTTGTAGCGCCCCGCGTATTCCAGCAGCCGCGCCTCGTTACGGCGCGCTTCTTCGACAGCGACTTCGTCCGTGATGTCGCGAAAGTGCAGCAGGCGCCCGTTGAGGTCGTCTTCGATCTCGATTCGTCTGCACGTGATGCGCAACCAGCCCGGCGTGCCGTCGCGGCGCGTGATGCGATAACGCTGCGGTGGCGAAGGCTGGATGCGCGGTGCTGCGGCGAGCTGTTCGAGCAGGCGGTCGCGATCCGATTCGCTGCAATAGTCGAGCACGTCGCCCATCGGCGCGCCCTCTTCCAGACCCAGCACGCGCCGTCCGGATTCGCTGACGAATTCCACTTCGCCCGCGGGCGTCAGCACGGCCACGCCCTCCCCCAGATCCTGCATGAACTCACGGAGCCGCGACTCGTAACGCCGCAGTGTTTGCTTGAGTGTCTCCTCGACGCTGATGTCGCGGAACTGCACCGTCACCACCGCGCGCTCCCGCAGCGGCACGTAGGTTGCAATGGCTTCGGACAGCATATCGGCGCCGGTACGCGAGCGGTAACACCACTCGTAGACCTGCGGGCCCTCGGTGATCGCACGGTCCATAGCTCCGACGCCGATCTCGCGCCGGTACTTCGGCACCGGGCGGGTCATGTCTTTCGCCTTGAGCGGCAGCATTTCCTCAAGCGTGAATCCGAGCGCCTCGCAAGCCGCGCGATTGGCCCACACGATCGCCTTCGTTTCGGCGTCGTGCAGCAGCACGCACAGCGTCAGCGCGTCGAGCAGGCGGTGGAAATCTTCTTCGGCGGGGAAATTCATCGGGCAAGGCTGCACAAAAGTTCGATCGCGTACGTGGAGGAACATAACACCAGTCGGCATGATTCGCGTCTGAAGATTTCTTTAGATACCCCCGGCGTGGTACCTAAAAACACGTCTCGCGTCCCAATTGAAGCGTTCTTTTTGCATTTCTAGACTGGCCTCACCCTGCACGCGCCGTCGCCGGCGTCTTTGCCCGCGACCGAAACGTGCCTCGTGTTCCAGCCGATAACGAATCAAGGAGATGCCCCGCCATGTCAGACACCGCCATCGACACTGTTGCCGCCGTCGCAGAAGCTAGCCGCGATGCAGCGCGTTTGCCGCTCGCCGACGTCATCGTCGAAATCGCCGCACGGCGCGAAGAGTTCGATCGCCTGTCACATGTGCCGCACGACGTCATCGTCAAACTCAAGCGCGCGGGCGTGTATCGCGCCGCAACGCCTAAGCGTTTCGGCGGCGATGCGCTCGCGCCTACCGCGTTTCTCGACATGATCGAACGTATCGCGGTAGCGGACGGCTCGGCGGCCTGGGTCGCGAGTTTCGGCTCGGCGAACGTGTATCTCGCGGCCTTGCCTCTGGCCACTCAGGCGCAGATCTACGCCGATGGTCCCGATCAGGTGTTCGCAGGCGGTCTCTTCCCGGTGCAAGCCGCTCAGCCTGCCGACGGTGGCTGGCGTGTAAACGGTACGTGGAAATTCGCGAGCGGCTGCAAGGGCGCGGATTGGCTCGGCGTCGGAATCGGTGCGGCCAGCTCAGGCTCGGGCGCCGCTGGTGCGCCCGGCAAACCACGCACCGCCGTGTTCCGCCCGCATCAGGTTGAGATCGTCGAGAACTGGGATGTGGTCGGCATGCAAGGTACCGGCAGCCACGATCTGCGCGTCACCGATCAGTTCGTCACCGACGACTGGACCTTCGTGCGGGGCGGCGAACCGTGCGTCGACGAACCGCTGTATCGCTATCCAACCATCGCCTACGCGGCGCAGGTGCTGGCCGTGGTCAACCTCGGCCTTGCACGCGCCGCGCTCGATGTCGCCAACCAGATGGCCGGCGGCCGCAAGACGACAACCGGCGCGCCGCAACTCGCCGACCGCGCGTATTACCGCATCGAACTGGCGAAAGCCGAAGCGCAGTTGCGTTCGGCCCGCGCGTTCTTCTACGACACCACGGACGACGTCTGGCAATCGATCCTCGCCGGCAACCCCGTAACACCCGAGCAGACCAGCCTGCTGCGGCTTGCCGCAACGCAGATCGCCCGCGAAGGCGCCGACGTCGTGCAGCGCGCCTACCGGCTCGGCGGGACGATGGCGATCTATCGCTCGCATCCGCTGCAGCGCCTGCTGCGCGACGCGATGATGGTCACCCAGCATGCGTTCCTCGGCGAGGGCAACTTCGACGGCGCCGGCGCGGTGTTCGTCGGCGTGCCGCCGATTCCGGGCTACCTGTAAGCCATTTTCTGATTTTGCCGCTCAAACGATTTCATGGAGAGCCACACGATGTCCGATAACCCGAAGCTGCCCTTGCGCGTTCTGTTCTGCTGCGGCGTGACGCAGAATTTCTTCGACTTGCCGCGCGAGAAGATCGGCGAAGTCTGGCAGGCTTACGGCAAGATGCTGGCGGCGGTCGAATCGATGGACGGCGTCAGCGTGCTCGGCATCATGGACGACGACCGCCTCACCGTCGGCAATGCTGACAACTCGCCGTGGACGTTCTACATCATGGCCGACGTGCGCGACTTCGATACCGCCGTAGCGGTGTGCAATCTGTATCGCACTACACCGGTCGGCGAATATAACCTGTGGCGCTACGGCAAGATCGAAGCGCGCGTTGGCCGCGCGCTGCAAGTGCCGCCGCAACACGCTAACGCTGCTTGAGCGCGCCGGAGCGTGATGCGATGAACGAGAACCCGGATACGCTGGCCAGGTTAACCGAACGGCTTGCAGCGCTCGAAGCCGAATCGGCGGTGCGCCGCACGATGACGCGCTATATGGCGTTGTGCGATGTGCCCTCGGGGGCGCTCGAAGGCGAGACGCTTGCGGCCCTCTTCGCTGCCGACGCGATCTGGGAAGGCATAGGCCCGCAGTACGCGAGCAAGTTCGGCCGCCTCACCGGTCACGCGGAAATTCTCGCGATGCTCACGCGCTACTTGCCGCCATCGCCGCATTTCTCGGTCAACGTGCATTTCCTCACGTCGGAAACCATCGAGGTACATGGCGCAACCGCGAAAGGCCGTTGGATCATGCTGCAAGCGGCCGGCTATGTCGACGCGCAAGCCGAGTTGATCTCGGCACGCCTCGAAGTGGATTTTGCGCCCGCCGACAATGGCCGCGACTGGCTCATCACGCACTTTCGCACCGAACGTCTTTTCGATGCGCCCTGGCAAGTCAATACAAGGAAACCGAACCCATGAACGAGTTTATCCAGACATTGTCGATAGGCGGCGCGGGCCCCAGCATCGCGATCAAGGACACGATCGATATCGCCGGCTATGCGACCACAGCGGCGAGCCGCGCGTTGGCCGATAGACCCGCTGCACAGCAGCATGCGGAAGTCGTTGAACGCTTGCTCGATGCCGGCTGGCACATCGTCGGCAAGGCGAATATGCACGAACTGGCATTCGGCATGACTGGCATCAACGACTACACCGGCACGCCGCAAAATCCCCAGGACGCCTCGCGCATTCCCGGCGGCTCGTCGAGCGGTTCGGCGGCGGCCGTTGGTTTGAAGCTTGCGGATGCCGCGCTTGGCACGGACACCGGTGGTTCGATTCGTGGCCCCGCTGCGTGTTGCGGCGTGATCGGTTTGAAGCCGACTTACGGGCGCGTCTCGCGGCGCGGCGTTGCACCGCGCGAATCGACGCTCGATTGCGTCGGGCCGTTCGCGCGCGAGATGCAGATGATCGTTGCCGCGATGCAGGCGATTACCGCCGATTTCAACACACATGCGGCCCAAGCGGCACGAAGCGGCGCGTGGAACGTCGGTATCGTGCAAGTCGACGCAATGCCGGAAATCCTTAAAGCCGTTACGCGCGCGGCGGACCAGGCTGATTGCACCGCTCGCACGCTGGAACTTGCAGGGCTTGCCGCCGCCTTCGAAGCGGGCCTCGCGATCATCAACGTAGAAACTTTTCATGCGTTCGGTCATCTCGTGGCAACCGGCAAGCTCGGTGCCGATCTCGATGCACGGCTGCGCGCCGCTGCGAATACAACCGCGGCGCAATGCGAGGCGGCGGAGTCGGTACGTCGGCAATTCACAGCCGCTGTCGATCACGCGCTTGAAAGCGTCGATGTATTGATTCTGCCCACACTTCCCGCGCTGCCGATCACACTCGACGAGGCACGCGGCGGCACGCCGGTCATCGCCATGTCGTCGTTGATCCGGCCGTTCAATCTGAGCGGCCATCCGGCATTGAGCCTGCCGTTGCCTATCAATGGCTCGCCGCTCAAGGCGGGCTTGCAGATCGTCGGACGCAAGGGGGCGGATGAGCAGGTGTGCGCGATTGCGGCGCGTTTCGAAGCCGCTCTTCTCACGGAGTAAAAGCAATGCAGAAAAGAGTCGTACTCGTCACTGGCGCCGCGCGCGGTCTTGGCGCCGCGATTGCCACGCGCTTTCACGCAGCGGGTTATGCGGTCGCCATCGGCGACATTGCGTTCGATGCCGCACAGGCTCTCGCCCGCGATCTGAGTGCCGACGGCTCGAGCGCCTTCGCACTGAATCTGGACGTCACCGCGAAGACCGCATTCGAATCCGCACGCGATGCGATCCTGCAACGCTGGGGCCGTATCGACGCACTGATCAACAACGCAGGCGCATCCAAAGTCGTACCCGTGATGGAGATCACCGCCGAGCAGTTCGATCAGGTGATCAACGTGAATCTGCGCAGCGTGCTGTTCGGCTGTCAGGTGTTCGGCCAGCATTTCGCCGACGCTGGCGCGGGGCGCATCGTCAATATCGCCTCCCTAGCGGGACAGAATGGCGGATCGGCCACCGGTGCGCACTATGCGGCAGCCAAAGGCGGCGTTATCACGTTGACCAAGGTGTTCGCGCGCGACCTCGGCACAGCGGGCGTAACCGTCAACGCGATTTCACCTGGGCCGATGGACCTGCCGATCGTGCACGAGAGCGTCGCGCCCGACAAACTGAAGGCGGTGATCGCCAACATTCCGGCGGGACGTCTGGGCTCAGCGGACTATGTCGCCGATGTCGCGGTCATGCTGGCTGCAGAGAACGCTTACTTTGCAAACGGCGCATGCTGGGACGTGAACGGCGGCTTATTCATGCGTTAGTGCCCGACGCGGCCGCCTCCTGATCCCACACCGCCATCACGTCGCGCACCAGCATCGCGATGGACGCCGCGCCAAGTTTGTCTTTGATGCTCGCGCGATGCACGTCGACGGTCTTCACGCTGATGGACAGATCAGAGGCGATACGCTTGCTGCCCTTGCCGTCGATCACACCGCGCAGCACTTCTTTCTCGCGTGCCGTCAACGACGCCAGGCGCTTGCGTAACTCGCGCTGTTTCTGATCAGCGGCGTGACGTTGCGACGCAAGTTTCAACGCACGCTGCACGCGATCGAGCATCTGCTGCGAGTTATACGGTTTCTCGACGAAATCGATCGCGCCGTTCTGCAAAGCGCGCACCGACATCGGAATGTCGCCGTGACCGCTGACGAAAATGATCGGCAGCGTCGCACCTCGACGGTTCAACTCCGCTTGCACGTCGAAGCCGCTTTGCTCCGGCATGCGCACATCGAGCACGAGACACGCGGGCACGGTCGGATCAAACGCGCTGAGAAATTCACTAGCGTTGGCGAAGCCCGCTGACTTCACGCCGACCGACTCGAGCAACCATGCGAGCGAGGTGCGCATGCCGTTGTCGTCGTCGACGATATAGACGATCGGTGCGGGGGACAAAGCGGACTGAGGCTGCTGGGACATGGAGTCTGTGGAACGGTTCGGGATAGGCGCGATTCGAAGCGTCTTGCGGGCTCATGATAACCAGTGGAAAAAGCGCTGCAAAGCGATAATTACCCTGTAGTGGACATAAAAATCGCTCATACGCTGCACCGTGCCGACATGCATTGGGGAAACCTTTAGACGGACTGGGAAAGAGGCCTCTACGCGCACCGCTCGCGCTGATTTTTTTCCGTGCGCGGATTGATTACGCTTGAATCCAGATCCCTACCGCGCCCCCAGGAACCCAGAACATGACGCCGAACCCACAAGCAACGCAAGCGACTCCTGTTGCCGACACCGACCAGGCAGCCAGGCAGCAATTCCGTCAGGCCATGGCGCATCTATCCGCGGCCGTGAACGTCATCACGACCGCCGGTCCGCATGGACGCTGCGGCGTCACCGCGAGCGCCGTGTGCTCCGTCACTGATACGCCGCCCACGTTGCTTGTTTGCCTGAACCGCTCGAGCGCGATGCACGCTACTTTCGAACGCAACCGGCACGTCTGCATCAACGTACTGCCTGGCGAGCATGAACTGCTCGCGCGTCACTTCGCCGGCATGACGCAGGTGCCGATGGAGGAACGCTTTGGCTGGCCGATCTGGGACGACGGCACGCACGGTGTACCGGTTTTGCGCGACGCACTCGCGAGTCTGCAGGGCGAGATCGTCGATCTGAAGGAAGTGGGTTCGCACTCGGTCATGTTCGTCAAAACCACCTGCATCAGCGTGCGCACGGACGGTGATGGTTTGATCTATTTCGATCGCAATTTCCATCGCATCAAACGCTCGGCATCGCATTGAGGTGCGACGGGAACGATTGAAACCAGCCGCGGCGCGTGGCCTGCTTAAATTACGCCCGCGCTATCGGTATCGAACTGAAACTGCGGCACCGCCGCGACGGCTTCAACGAAACAGTCGATCAGATTAAGGGAATTGGCCGTTGGCGCTGGGTGTGGGTTGTCTCGATGTCGCCAATCCGAATACTTTGTTCTTTGGCAGCACGGGTAGTCCTGCGGCACAAGTTCTGAATTCCTCTTTTGCCTGCGTGGCGCTCATTGTCCGTGTTCTTAGGGCGTTGGCCTTTCCTTGAATTGTTAGTGGTCTATTAGCGTTGCC
>NZ_JALQCK010000057.1:0-52335 GCF_030464835.1 Paraburkholderia sp. WS6 | reverse complement strand
GAAGCAAGGCGCATTCTGCAAAAGCAGGCGGAAAGCGTAGCCGGTCAATCAATGGCGAGCCTTTCCAGGATCAGCAGCACGACCGAGGAGCACGACACGACGCGCGAGCGAGCGGACCGTGAAATCTCGACGCCGCTACCACCTATGCGGCGAGCACAGCAATGGTAACGCTGTCTGCAACTGCAGTGCCGCTGATTGCCGCTCATGTGCCGCGGGATCATCCTATTGTCACGCGCGACTATTCTTTGTTCACCCTCGCCATCCATGACATGGTCGAGCGCATCGGCATGTGGCTCGACGACCAGATCGACGGAGCGACGATTTTCGGACCATCCCGCTTCGGCAAATCGAGCGCGGTCGATCACTGGCTGCAGCGCCTGCTGTCTGATCGTCACGGCGGCTACGTGCCCCTCGTGATCTGGAGCCATACGGACTCAGGAAGCGCCGCCGCGGTAGGCCGCTTTTATGCCTACCTTCTTGAAGCAAGCGGTCACCGCCTGGCGCAGTCGCGGCGCAGCCCGCTGGAACGCCAGACCATGCTGGTCGAGCGATGGATTGAACTTGCGTCCCAAGGCGGCGGGCGGTTTCTGGTACTGGTGATCGACGAGGCGCAAGGAATGAGTCAGCGCGAGTGGATCTGGCTGGTAGAACTGCACAGTCTGCTCGAGAAACAGCGGATCCGCCTGGCCGTGTTTTCGATCGCGTCGCTGCAATTCTTCGACGAGCCAATTGGCATGGCGCTGGCCGGCGGTGCCCATGTCGCAGCCCGCTTCATGCTGGCCTCCGAGCCATTTCATGGTGTGCGGAATGTGAGCGAGCTTGCCTATGTCATGCGAGGCTACGACGAAGGCAGCGAGTGGCCCGCTGGCTCAGGCTGCTCATTTACGGCGGGACTGGCGCCGCGGCAATGGGCCGACGGCTTCCGGATGGCGGATCACGCCGGGGCGCTGATGAGCGCAATGCAGGACACGCTGTCGCCGCATTACGCAGGACCACTGGACTTTCCGATGAAGACCGTCGCGCAGGCGTGCCGTCACATTTTGCTGCGCGTCGCGGGCGGCGTCGACATTGATGTAGCGACCTCGGCCGACGCATGGAGAACCGCTGTCGACGCAAGCGGGCACGGTACCCTGATGGCGCTGGTATCGGCGAGCGCGGCGCTGCGGGGAAACACCCGACGCAGGGCCAGACATGCCTGACTCCCGTCTAACCTGGCATAGTGGAAGTGTGCTGCCGTATGCATCGAGATGGCATACCGTCATGCGCGCCTGCGCGCTGAACGCGCTTCGTCCCGACGATCTTCCATGGCATATACCGGCAACCGGGTCGACCATCGACCACCCGGCAGCCTCTGATCGTTCGGAGTGTTGGAGTTCAGAATTGCTGCTAGCCGTGTTCATAGCGGCGCTAGCACGATCACTAACGATGCTAGCGTGCCTTGCACACGCCCGAGAATTCAGTCAGAGCATCGCGCTTAGCCTTGAAGCTATAGTGCCGCTTGCACATAACGGGTGTCCGCACAGCTGGCCTGCCGCCGAACACTACGACTCGTGACAACCAGAATAACCCTTCATACAAGCGCTAGAGTTTCCGTTTTCGAAAGCAACCATAGAAAGCCGAAGCGGCCGCTGACAACATGCGGTCGGTCATCGATATAGAACGACGCTTATGAAAAACGCCTTTTCGATCGCGTGGTCGATGCGATTTGATATCTAGGTACCTATGCCGCGCTAGCAGAGTTACTGAACAAACTTCCTTATGATTGTTGTACCGTCGCAACAGGCATCGAATCGCACTGATCGGGCGCATTCCCTTACACAGCAAGCGATTCGACGTCGTGGCCGCTAGCATCCCTGTGAACACGGCTAGCAGCATTTGTGAACACCAACAGCACCCGCCGGAAGAAGCGCTTTGCCGCGGCCTTATCGCGCCGCCTTTGCACCAGCACATCGAGCTCAGCACCGTGCTCGTCGACCGCTCGCCACAACAGATACGGCTCGCCGCGCAGCGTCACGAACAGGTAAGTAGGCCCGGGGGATTTCACCCCGAGCCTCTCGCAGAACCGTGCGTAAACCTCTCGATTTACACGGCTCCCGTTATCCAACCTTTACCCCCAGAAACTGCCAGTGCACAAACTGTAGCGGATACGCCTTCCTCATCTTGTGCAACCACTCGTCGCTACGCCGTTTATGCCGTCGTAGTGTTTTGTACTTGCACCGGGCCCAGCGTGCGAGCTTGCGGTCCAGATAGCGACCGAGCCCCTGCATGGCCGTCCGATAGAAAGCTCCGTAATAGTTCCACCAACCACGTATCGTGGGATTGCATTGATCGGCCAGTTCGACCAGTGACCTGAACGTCTGACGAGGTAGCCGCCACCCCCGCACTGTCTGTCTCATCCGTTTCAGGGCACCACGACTCACGCCGGGCAGAAAGCTCGTTGAGAGCTGCCCAGATCTGGTCATCACCCTCCGCGGACGAAACAGGAAACCCAGAAATGTGAAGGTCACATTCGGGTAGGCTTGAGTACGGCTTCTGTCCCTGCGATAAACGATGCCTGACTTTTCTGGATGCATCTCCAACCCGCATTCCGCCAGCCGCGAGGCAATGGCGTGCATGACCTCCTGCGCCTGCGCTTCGCTGCGGCAATGGACCACCGCATCATCGGCATAACGCGCAAAGGGACATTGCGGGAAGTGTCGCTGCATCCATGTGTCAAGCGCATAGTGCATGAACAGATTCATCAGCATCGGGCTGACCACTCCGCCCTGCCGGTGTATCGCGCACCCGCGGCAGTCTCACTCCGTCCGCAGTCTCAAACGGCGCAGTCAGCCACCGCTCGATGTACAGCAGGATCCAGTCCGCCTTGATGTGCCTGCGCACCGCCTTGCGCAGGAGGCCATGATCAATCTGATCGAATGCCGCCTTGATGTCAAACTCAACAACCCAGTCGTATTTCCAGCAGCGCTCACGCGTTACGACAACCGCCTGTTTCGCCGACCTCCCAGGCCGGTATCCATAGGAATTTTCATGGAATATCGGCTCAAGTACCCATCATACAGATACGGCTTTTCACATCAAGCTGTGCCGGGAACTCCGCAGGCCGGATGGACACGATTTTCTCGTCGACAACAATGGTATCGATTCCGCACCGAGGTTTTGCGTTGCAATTGGGGTCACAAACTGTTCGAACTGTATGGGTCATGGAATGGTCCTGCCTTTCCGGTGATGCCAAATTGATTGATCGTTCACTCTAAGCCGCCTGGCACACGGGGGGCGCGTGGGGCATCAAGTGTCGCCACCGTCTCTCCGGCGCTCTCGGACCACATTACTTCGCGCACCTCGTCGTCGGAGCGTCAAACGTCAGACGGCACACGCCCGGCGCTCTATGCGTCCCCTGACGGGGACCGCCGTTGAAATAGCCTCCATCACTGACCTCTGAATTAGCGATAGAAGTCCGAAAGCTGAATTATCGTGACCGACTGGAGAGAATGACGGAAAGCACCTTATCGGTTGTCATGATATCCGCATAGGTCGGAGACAGACTGTTCAACGTGCCGTTATGCTCCGAGTCAGTAAACGTGGCGGTAGCATCCGCAACGAAGATTGTCTTATAGTTGAGCTGACACGCATCACGCGCGGTGCTTTCGCAGCAGCTATTGGTGAGCGTGCCGCTGATGATCACGGTATCGATGCCTCTTTGGTCGAGAAGACTCTTCAGATCACACGTGTCTGGTGTAAAAGCGGAGAAGCGGGTTTTGTCCACCACCACGTCGTCAGGAAACGCATCCAGTTCCGGCCAGAGCGCATGGTCGTGGGAACCGGGAACAAAGGTCTCCCTTAGTGCTTTGCTGAATTTTTCAGACATACCAAGCTGATACCAATTAGGCCAGACACTGGGCTCATCAGCCCTGTACGTCCAGCGGGTATAGGCGACCATGCCACCCGCAGCACGCAAAGACCGACTGATTGCATTGACATTGGGTACGATCTTGCGCGCCATGGGCACCTCAAGGAGCGCACCTTCCTCCATAAAACCGTACTGCAAATCAATGACAATGTGACAGGTCGTTTTGGGGTCAATCGATTCAAATGCCCATTGTCCACCGCGATTCGCAATGGTGCGTTTGAGTACTTCTGGAATGATCTGGATGGAATGCATGCTCATACTCCGGTTAAGTTCACTTGACTCGTCATTCTTGTCCGTAAAAGCGCTTGCTCCCGGACCCGATGAAATGATTAATATCGTGCTGGATCTCGTCCTTGCCACGTTCTGAGTCGAAGTAGTGATCATGCATCGCCTCCAAACACGGAAAGTACAGCTCTGACAACCCTTCGCGCACGCCGGGCCGGGCTCGCATCATTCGAAGCTCGTGCCCTGCCCGGCCAGCTTCACGAGCAGCGGGCTCGGCTGCCACTGGGCACCCTGGTAGCCTTGCTGATACTTTCGGACGCGCGCGAGCACTTCGCCAAGGCCAAGCGTATTCGCGTAGTGCATCGGGCCGCCTTTCGTGATCGGGAAACCGTAGCCGGTCGTATAGACGACGTCGATGTCGGAGGCGCGCTGCGCGATCCCTTCGTCAAGAATCTGCGCGCCTTCGTTGGCAAGTGCGAGCATCAACCGGTCGACGATCTCCTCGTCGGCGACCGTGCGCTGCGCAACACCGACTGCCTCACGGTAGGCACGCAGGATCTGGTCAACCTCCGGATCCGGCAGACGCTCCCGACCGCCGGGCTCGTAGCGGTACCAGCCCTTGCCCGTTTTCTGACCAAGGCGCCCTGCCTCGCAGAGGCGATCGGCGACGCGCGAATAGACCATTTCCGGACGCTCCACGTAGCGGCGCTTACGGATCGACCAGCCTACGTCGAGACCGCTCAGGTCGCCGACGGCGAGCGGCCCCATTGCCATCCCGAACTTCTCCATCGCCGCATCGATCTGCTCGACGCTACACCCTTCGTCAAGCAGAAAGAGCGCCTGCTGCAGATAGCGCTGCAGCATCCGGTTGCCGATGAAGCCGTCGCACACGCGCGAGAGCACCGCGGTCTTCTTGAGCTTGCGCGCGAGTTGCATCACCGAGACGAGCACCTCGTCCGATGTCTTCGCGCACCGCACCACTTCGAGCAGTCGCATCACGTGCGCGGGCGAGAAGAAGTGCATGCCGATCACAGTCGATTCGCGTTGCGTGACTGCTGCGATCCGATCGATGTCGAGCATCGATGTGTTGGTCGCAAGAATTGCCCCCTCTGGCGCGATTCGATCGAGGTCGCGGAAAATCTGTTGCTTCAGATCGAGCCGCTCGAATACCGCCTCGACAACCAGGTCGACGCGGGATACCGCTGCGGCAAGATCGAGCGTTGGCGAGACAAGTTGCAGCACGCGGGTGCGCGCATCGGGCGTGAGGCGCCCCTTGCCGACCTGCGCATCGTAGAACTCGCGAATTGTTGCTATGCCTCGCTCAAGTCCTTCATTTTTCGCATCGACGAGCACGACCGGAATCCCCGCATTCGCGAAGCAGATGGCAATGCCTACCCCCATCGTGCCAGCGCCGATCACCGCTGCCTTGCGTATCTCGCGTGGGCTTGCATCGGGGGACAGACCGGCAATTTTCGTGGCCTGGCGTTCTGCGAAGAAGTTGTAGCGCAGCGCCTTCGATTCTGGCGTCGCGAGCAGCTCGAGGAAACGGGCGCGCTCAAACTCGCGGCCCGCTTCGAACGGCAGCGTCGTCGCCGCTTCGCAGCAATCCACGATGTACAGCTTGCCTTTATGTCCCGGCGTGTGCTTGTTGATGTCCGCACGCAGCATTGCGAACAGGTCGGTGGGTGCGCTGGCCATTCGAGCCGCCAAGGTGCTCGTTCTGCGTAGCGGCGCTTTTGCAGTGATCAGCTTGCGCGCGTAGGCAAGCGCGTCATCGAGCAGATTGGTGTGAGAGAGCTCATCAACGAGCCCGTGGTCGAACGCATCCGTTGCACCAAGAGGCGCACCGCTAAGCATCATCGGCGCCGCATTTTCCATCGGCATCAACCGCGGAAGCCGCTGAGTGCCGCCTGCGCCTGGCAGAAAGCCAAACTTGACCTCGGGCAATCCGAGTTGCGCATTCGCGGCCGCTACGCGGTAGTGCATCGCCATCGCGAGTTCGAGTCCAGCACCGAATGCGAAGCCGCCGATCGCGGCGATCAGCAGCTTGTTAACCTCGTCGCATCCTTCGATCAGCTCTGGCATGGTCGGTGATGCATTCTGAGCTAGCGTGTTGAATTCGCGAATCTCAGCTCCGCCGCAAAACGGCTGTGAGCCGCCCGTAACGATGATCGCCTGGACGTCGTCGCGTGCAGCAGCGTGCAGAATCAGTTCGTGCAGTTTCTGGCGCTGGGGAGCGGACAGACTGTTCACCGGCGGATTGTCAAAACTCACGACGGCAACGCCGTCGTCGACCACATATGCAGACTCCATGACCGTCCCATCTCCTGATTTCGTGATTCGAATGCTGCCACGCAGGCAGTTCGCTGTATTGACAGTCGGGCTGCCTGCTGGCCAGCAGGCACCCGGGCACTTCGCACCCAACGGGCGATTCCGTTTTGACTGGCTTTGCCTGTGACATCGTCATTCGTGCGCATAGGTGCGCGTCGGCCCTTCAGCGAGCCGCCCGATCCTCGTGTCGACCACTCGATCAGCACCCGCATTCGCCGCGACGTATTCCGTCCACAACGGCCCATCTAGAACGTGTGCACAATCCCGAGCGCAATCGCGAGTTGATTTGCGCCCGTCGCGACAGGCGTTGTAGACCCTGTCGCGCTCAACGCCGACTTCGAACTGTTGATCACATAGGTCACATCCGTATAGAGAGCGGTCCGCTTGGAAAACCAGTAATCTGCATTGACCCCGGAGCTCAGCGCGTGTGCCGATACAGCGCGATACGAGTGGTAGTAAGAAGCCGCCGATATCTGAAGTCGCGGCGTGACCTTGTACCGCATCCCACCAAACGCGATATATTGCGGCGGGGACGCTTGAAGCGTGGCGGAAATGTTGTTGAGCAACAGTTCGTACCCACCGTAAAGCGTCGCGTCGCCGATCTGCCATGACCCGCCTGCAACGTACCGGCGTTCGCTGTCGCTTGCCGATGCAATGCTCTGGCCCTGCCGCTGTTCGTAGACAAGCGTCAGGTTGAACGCACCCTGACGAAAGCGACTGCCGAAATCGTACTGCTTGCCGACCCGAAACGCTCCCGGCACTTCGCCGCCATTCGACACTGTCGAGTCATAGCCAAAGCTGTATAGCGCATTGAGTTCGAACGGTCCCGCGTGTCCCAGATACGCGAGAGCATTGTCGGCCCGTCCGACAAATTGCGCGTCCTGCGCTGCAAGCCCGTAGCTGGAATAGTTGAGCGGATCGAGCGCAAGAAAGTAGCGATACATCGGCGTAATCTGCCGGCCGGCCATCACGGAGCCGAACCGGTCCGTCTCGAGGCCTACGAACGCCTGGCGGCCAAAGAGCCGGCCGCCCTGCTGCAACGTTCCATTGTTCGTCGCGATGCCTGACTCGAGTGTGAAGATGGATCGCAGGCCGCCGCCGAGGTCCTCCTTGCCCGTCATGCCCCAGCGCGAATTGATGCGATTACCGGAATTGACCCGAAACAGACTGGCTGAACCCTGCTTCGCGGCGTGACTCACGTATTCGACACCGGAATCGAGAATCCCGTAGAGCGTGATCGAGGATTGCGCATGGACAGCGACGCTCACACCCCCTCCCAGGCAAACGGCAAGCAGATTTCTGATTGTCTGGGCCGTGTAATTCGACTTCATTGTGTCTCCTTTGATTTCTTCTTTATTGTAGTAGTGCTAATCGCACTGAATCCGTAAGAGCGCGAAATGTATCGCTCACTCTGGCGTTGGTTCCATTCGCGGGAAATATTCTTGCTGACGAACAACATCGCCACCATGCCTACGACTGCTCCGACCGCAAGCGTCAGCAGGTCGCCTGCCACCGACCGCTGCTCCTCACAGAGAAAAGTCATTCTCCTTGAAGTGACTGGCCAGCAGTCTCCCGCGAAACCCATGCAGCCGCGGCGGAGATAAGCGCAAAAACGATAAGCATCAGCGCCGGCGCGTGCACCCGGCCGATGGCCGGAATGAGCCATGTGGCGACATAGGGCGCGGGGCCGGCAGCAATAATCGAGCTCAGGTTGCAGCCGAGGCTGACGCCGCTTGATCGGACACGCGTTGGGAATTGCTCACAGTACGTTGCATAGGCAACGCTCAACCAAATCGCTTCTAACTGGCCTAGCGCTATCTGTGCAATTGCGGCGGTCGTGACGGACCACGGCATAACTAGAAACGCGGGATACGCCGCCAACGCCGTGCCAAATGAAGCAATGAGAAGCAACGGACGCCTGCCGAGCCGGTCCGACAATCGTGCCCACAACGGTATCGTAAGCATGCCCCCGAGAAGCGTCATGGCGGTCGACCATGCTGCAGCCGTACCTGACATCAAGTGTTCACGTTGCAAGTATGTCGGCATGTAGGCGAGCGTCATGTAAAACAGCATTAAGTTTCCACTCGACACACCGCACACGATCAATACTTCGCGCAGATTGTCCCGCAGTATGGTCATGACGGGCATGCGCTCGACGGCCCCGCTCTCCTCGATACGCGTGAACGCCTGCGATTCTTCCATCCGCGACCGCAGTACAAGCGTGACAATTCCCAAGGGCAATGAGATAAGGAACGGCAGGCGCCACGCCCAAGCGGCTAGCGCTCTCGCATCGAAAACCGTATGCATGAAAACACTGCTCAATGCGCCGAACAAAGTACCGACCAACACTCCCATACTCACGAGTCCAGTCAAATATCCCCGTGCACGGTCAGGCGCGACCTCGATCACGTACGCTTGTGCGCCGCCAATTTCACCACCCGCAGAAAGACCCTGGACGCAACGCAAACAGAGCAACAAAAGCGGCGCAGCCATTCCAACTTCTGCATACGAAGGCACGCACCCGATCAACGCGCTCGCTAACGCCATGCCTCCGACGGACAGGCCAAGTGCGGGCCGCCGACCGATTTTGTCGCCGATGTGACCGAGCAAAATGCCCCCGAGCGGACGCATCACGAAGGACGCGCCAAAGATACCGAATGTATAGAGAAGGGCGGTCGTCCGACTACCTGCCGGGAAAAAAGTGTCGGCTATCGTGGTTGCGAAAAACGCGTAGAGACTGAAGTCGAAGTACTCCACGACCGTGCCAAATCCACTAGCAATCACAGCGCGGCGAATCCGTCGCCGATCAGCCACTGGCCCACTTTCTCCCTCGGCCGCGCCTGTAATCGAATTTGCTGTTGGTACTGTGCTGCCCATATTTGTCTCCGAATATTTAGTTTCTGCGCGGGATACCCGCTTGCCCCTCAGTGGAATATTTCGAAGAGCCCGGCCGCTCCCATGCCGCCTGCAACGCACATCGTGACGACCGCGAACTGCACGCCGCGTCGCCGGCCTTCGATCAGGACATGTCCGGCAAGCCGCGCACCGGTCATACCGTACGGATGCCCGATGGAAATTGAGCCTCCGTTGACGTTCAGCAATTCGTCTGGGATCCCCAATGAGTCCCGGCAATAGATCGCCTGAGACGCGAACGCTTCGTTCAATTCCCACATCCCGATATCATTAGCTGTGAGGCCATTGCGGGCCAACAACTTCGGGACAGCCAGCACAGGCCCGATCCCCATCTCGTCGGGCTGACACCCCGCCACGGCGAAGCCGCGGAAAGCACCCAAGGGTTCCAGACCTTCTCGTGCGGCCGCGCCAGCCTCGACCAGCACGCACGCAGAGGCTCCGTCGGACAGTTGCGACGCATTTCCTGCCGTCACGAATTCCTCAGCGCCGCGGACAGGTTGAAGAGATGCCAGGCCCTCAAGCGTCGTATCGGGACGATTACACGTATCGGCCTCTACAGTCACCTGCTTGTAGCTAACCTCGCCCGTGACCCTGTCTTTCTGACTCATTGTCACGGTGCACGGAACGATCTCGTCCCGATAGCGCCCGGCCTTTTGCGCAGCGGCAGTTCTTCGCTGGCTCGTCAGTGCAAACTGGTCCTGGGCGTCGCGCGATATCCCATAGCGCCTCGCCACAACGTCCGCGGTTTCGATCATCGACATGTACAGGTGCGGCATGTTTGCGAGGATCCACATATCCGTCGTCGCTTGACCGTTCGCCGTAGATGGAATGTTTGAAATACTCTCCACGCCACCGGCAATCATCGCTTCTGCCCCATACGTGATGATCCGTGCCGCTGCATCTGCGATCGCGTTTAGCCCGGACGCACAGAACCGGTTGAGGGTTACGCCCGCCACTTCGACAGGAAGTCCTGCTCGGACTGCTGTCTGGCGCGCCACGTTGCGCCCGGTCGTACCCTCTGGATATCCACAGCCGAGAACGATGTCCTCGATCAGCGCTGGATCGATTCGCGAGCGTTCCACCGCGGCACGGACAGCGAGCGAGGCAAGCTCTGGCCCACTTGTCAGGTTGAATTCACCACGGTGGGCTTTTGTGATCGGGGTTCGCGCGGTGGCGACAAATACGGCTTCACGCTTCATGTTAAGAGCTTTCGGTCATTTGGTTATTGCCAGAGTTCATCGACTTGCCGGGCTAATGGCGCCGGTGCTTGCAGCACAGCGACTTGGCCATCGTCGATCCGCAATTGAAAGGGCTAATTCCTGTCAGGCGCCGAAACTGGAGCGCATCTGAATGCCCCAGTTCCCTTTGACCTTCGTCAGCACATAGAGGGAATCATAGATGCCGATCACGGAACCATCGTCTCTGAATCGCGTATAACTGAGGGCGACATGAGCCTTCGTATCGCTGAACTGTACGAGTTTGCGAGTGCGCCAGGTGCTGAACTTCCATCCGTCCTCCGCCTCAAGCCGTGCAAAGAGGTCCATCGGATTACTCCCGGCGCATTCATAGACCTTGATACGACCTTCTGCAAAACGGATGTGCGGAAAATGCATCGTCGCGTCCATGGCAACCGCGTCGTGCGCGTTCAGCGCGATCATGAATCGGTCGAGCACATCAAGGCACGCATCAAGCGTCTCCTGCTCCTGATCCTTCATGGGTAACCCCGGCAGTGTTGACATGGCAGCCATTCACGCTTCGGAAGGCAAGGTGATGCACGAGCCGCTGGACATCGCGTATAGCGTGCCATCCGGCCCAAACAGACGACCCTCAGCCACGATGGCACGCCGGCCGGCATGAACCACCGTGCCTTCCGCCCTAAGTACTGTGACTTTCTTTGATACCGCCTTGATAAACCGCACCGTGAGATCCATCGTCGTATAGACGCGTCCGGCAGGCAGGACGGTGCGAACCGCGCAACCCATCGCGGAGTCCAGAAGCGTCGCGCTCCAGCCGCCGTGCATCGTCAGATGGGGATTCGTGAAGGCGTCTCGGGGGCGTCCCTGGAACAAGGCGCGGCCGTAGGCGGCGTCGATCAGTACGTAATTCAACGTCTCGCACATCGCCGCCTGGGGGATTTCGCCGGTTAACATGCGCATAACAATCGTCAGTCCGTCCAACTGCTCCGCGGCGGAGGCTGCATCAGGTTTACCCTCCAGCGCTTTGGTGGTCGCCAGGCGGCTACCAACCAGCTCCTCGTCGTGAAGCCACTGCGCTGTCGTGTCGAGCGCCTCAGGCATTTCAATCGTCCTCATGTCTTATCCATTGAGTCTGCTGTTCTTTCCTGCGACAACACGTCCCCAGTTACAGGGGCGACGGCGGCGTGATCGATGCGAGTGCCAACAACAGAACGTGTCCTGCGTTTGCTGAGCATTGAAGTCTCCTTAGATTGCTCTTTCGTGCGATGCCCAATAGGGCTCGCGCAGCCGGCGTTTGGCGATCTTGCCGTTCTCGTCCCTGGGCAGGACGGTCACTGTCTCGAACACCCGCGGGATCTTGAATCCAGCGATCCTGTCTCTCAACCATTCGATCAGAGCGTTCGTGTCGATGTTCCGCTCCGGCTCCAGTTGCAAGACCGCAATGAGCTTCTCTCCGAACTGTGAATCGGGTATTCCGAATACGGCGCAATCGGCGATGCCGGGATAGGCGACAAGCTGATGCTCGACCTCCACGGGATAAATGTTCACCCCTCCGGAGACCACCATATCGGTCGCGCGATCACTGACATAGAGGTACCCCTCGTCATCGACATGCCCCATGTCTCCCAATGTGACGAGGCCCTGCCGCTCGATGCTTCGGCGAGCTTCATCGTTCCCGCGATACGTGAAGTCCGGATAGGCGAGCTGTCGGACGTAGATGAGGCCCGTCGATCCCGGTGGCACCGCGTTGCCTTGAGCGTCCATGATTCGGACTTCAGCCGTTTCCAGAGGGCGCCCTGCGCTTCCCGGGCGCCGCAACGCTTCCTCTGAATTGATGATAGTGATCGCACCGACCTCGCTGGACGCATAAGCCTCGTGAATGATCGGCCCCATCCACTCGATCATTTGGCGCTTCACGCTTGGCGCGCAGGGCGCACCCGTCGATGCGACGAACTTCAGCGAGCTGATGTCGTACCGGGACCGCACATCCTCCGGAACTGCCAGCAGGCGCGAATACATGATTGGCACCAGGTAAAGGGTCGTGATACGGTGCACCTCGATCGCTTCAAGAAGAGCCTGCGCGTCGAATCGAGGCATGAGTACGAGGCGCTCAGACACATCAAGCGCGGTTTGCGCGATGATCGACGGCGCGCTGTGATAGAGCGGCGCCGGCATGAGGACACGCCCGCCTGGGATGATTCCGAACGCATCCGCCATCAGCTTTCCGTACATCGCACGCTTTGCGACGCGCTCCTCGCTGCGCACGGACAGTCGGACGACCCCTTTCGGTCTGCCGGTGGTTCCAGCCGTGTATGGGATGTGACTTCCAGGTGCGTCGGTGCTACCAGGAAATTCAATCTGAGTCTGGAGCCAGCGCTCGTAGTGGCGCTCTCCTTGTTCGCCACCTCCGCCCACCACCAGCGTCGGAAGTTCGAAACGTACCGATTCCGGAACGCGATCCGCCAACTCGTGCTGCACGATAAGAAGCTTTGAGCCACTGTCCTCGAGAATGAACTCGATTTCCCGTGCAGTCAGGTGCGAGTTGATTGGACAGTAGAAACAACCCATCAAACGGCACGCCAGGATCACGTCTGCGTAGACGGGATGGTTGCGCGCCAGAATCGCGATCGAGTCGCCAGGCCCGATGTTCTTCTCACGTAGCCCGCCCGCCAACCTGCGGGCGCGAAGCTCGAGCTCGTCGGAAGGGATCAACCGGTCCGCACAGTAAAAGTCCGCCGTCATTGAGCCGCATCTCCCCGGTTGCGCAGGTTTTTTTCCTTCACGTTTGCTGCCTGGATGCGGGCCTTCGCTTCCGCCCACTCGGCCTCGGTCCAGTTGAAGTACTGCTTGTAATAAGCGCCGTGCGCCAACCAGTCGCCGCCGTCAAGGGCGATCGTCTGCCCATTGATCCAGTGGTTTTCCGGACTAAGAAGAAACGCAGCCAATGTGCCCAGATCACGAGGTGTGCCAGTTCTGCCCGTCGGGTTGGGCCGCGACGGCGACTCGTGAGGCTGGGATCCAGGGCGCAGCCGCGCGGACGCGCCCTCCGTCGGAATGACGCCAGGCGCGATGGCATTCAGCCGGATGCCATGCCGCCCCCACTCGACCGCCAACGACTTGGTCATTGCATCGACGCCGGCCTTCGACATCGCCGAGGGCACGACGAAAGGAGACCCCGTCCAGATCCAGGTCACCACGATCGACACGATCGCGCCTGGATGACCCGTGGCAATCCACCGCTTCCCAACAGCTTGGGTCGCGAAGAACGTTCCTTTGAAGACGATGTCCGAAATGGCGTTAAACCCATTGGGAGATAGATCTTCCGTACGACTGATGAAGTTTCCTGCAGCGTTGTTCACAAGACCATCGAGAGGGCCGTGGTCTCGCCAGATTCGCTCGACCATCCCATCCACCGCAGCAGCGTCTCGAATGTCTACTACGTGCTGGCCGACACGCCCCCCGAAACGCCGCTCCAGGGAGTCAGCCACTTCTGCGAGAACGCTTCCACGCCTGCCGCAAATATGGATTTCGGCCCCCAGTGCGGCGAGTCGCTCGACCATGCCAAGTCCCAAGCCGGTGCCGCCCCCGGTTACAAGAATTCTGCGCCCGGCAAAGTGATCTTTCTCGAACATTTCAGTGCTGTGTGGAATTGGAGTTGTGTCATTGTGGGGGGAGGTAATTTCGCTGACAATCCCTCACGCGTTCACCAACGTGTTTCCATGCGCGACGCAATGGGGGCTGCGCGTCTGCCAACAATCGCGAGTGTCGGCGTGAGGCGCGGCGAGCGGGCAGAACCCAAGCGCGGGATTCGGGGAAGATATCAGTGCATGCTTATCGCAACGTTCCGATCGGCGGCTTGATGTCCAAGTCGCAAACGAACGCTGCCAGAAGCTCCGATCAGGCGATCGTTCACTTTCCGATGAGTCGCGTCTTCGGATCGAGTGGAGGGTGGTCTCAGAGCTTGTCGAGGTCCCGGCCTCGAATGTGTTCGCTAAGATGATCAATTAATGCCTGCGTCGCTCTCGGAAGTCTCTGATTCGCCGTCCTGATCGCATATAAATTCCCGCCGAAGCCATCAAGCGTCCAATCAGGCAATACTCGTACAAGTCTACCGGCAGCGACCTCGCCTTCGGCCATGTACGAAGCAAATGCACCGATGCCCATTCCCTGGACCGCCGCGCGCACGAGAAACATGAAGTGCTGCGACTGCAGACGTGGTGCTAGCTCGATGCGGACTTCTTCCGAACCTCGCTGGAGGCGGAGCACACAGCGTCGGCTAGGTGTCGGTATGGACAGCAACGCGCAGTTCGCAAGATCGCTGGGATGGGGAATGCTCTCTATGCTGGCGAGATAATTTGGGGACGCATAGAGACGCCACTCGACGGGACCAAGATCCCGTGCAATCGAGTCCATGGGAGGTGTCGACGTAATGCGCAAAGCAACGTCGATCTCCGCCGCGATCAGGTCCTGCACGCGGTTCGAGAACGATACGTCGATGGTCACTCGTGGGTGACGCGCGAGAAAACCCAGTAAGACCTGACCGAGAAATACGTCGCCGAGTCCCCAAGGGACACTGACGCGGATGTGGCCGCGAACGGATCCTGCGAGGTCGTCAATGCTCGCCTTGGCGGCCTCGAGTTCGCGCAGGATGCGCACGCCGTGCTCGTAAAGAAGTGCCCCTTGGCCAGTGAGTTCCAAGTGGCGTGTCGACCGCCGCAGTAGCTGCGCTCCGGCCTGGCTCTCCAGTTTGGCGAGTGACTTGCTGATCTGCGACCTCGTCACGCCTCGGCGAGACGCGGCACGCGATAGCGAACCGGAGTCCACGATTTCAACGAGCAAGTGCACCAAGTCCAGATCCATATTCGTCTCCTGAAGATCGCCGGCCGCGCCCGGCAGGGTCTAGCACGTGGACTTATTGAGCGGAGCCGCTCTCCTGATCCCCTTCGCTGACGAACCCCAACAGAGGCTCGCGAACGGCGCTAAGAATAAGGTCTGCGCGCTTGGCATCCGCATCACCCGCGAAACAGTGACGGCTCCAATCATCGCGCTAACCGCCACTATGGCCCGGGAATCATCTTCACCGCCAAGTGAATTTTCGAGTACTTCAATGTAGCGTTCGATGTATCTGCTCATCACTTCACGCACCTCGCCGTCGCGAGCGTCCATCGATTCTTCCCGACAACGACGAGTATTTTGTCATCGTCGAGTTCTCTCTGGGTTCCAAAATCAGAAGCTATGCCGCACGCCTATCATCGCTGCTGTGGTCGACTTGCCTGGCGCAACAGGCTGGCCATACACGAGTGTCTGATTTATCGTGCCCTTGTTGTCGACATATCCCACCTGTGCGTAGGCCAATGTGCGTTTGGATACGTAGTATTCGGCGCCCACTGCGAATTCGCTTGAGTGATTGGTCGAATTGTTCTTGTCCTTCAGGTAGTAGAAGCCGGACGTGACCCCGAATGCGGAGTTAAATTTGTATCCAAGGCCCACCGAGTAAAGATCGAAATTGACGTGACTGTTGTTCGCGGGATTCTTGCCGTTGCTGTACGAGCCCGACACCGAAAAGCCGCGGAACGTATACATCGCCCCCATATAGTAAAAACGGTTGTTGTTCAGCCCCGTCGCCGGTGCGGTGACAGTTGCACCGGTAGCCGGATTGACCGAAAACGGATTGGTGTCGTGGCCGTTGTAATATACGGCGGACAGGTTCAGACCGTAGTTTGAATACTTGAGCACGGCCGACTCGCGCGTGCCACCCTGCAGCTGGCCTGCCACGCCGCCTGGCGCGTACTCGAGCGCGAACGAAGCACCGTAGAATTTCGGCGACTGATACACCAGCGCATTGCTGTCATACAGCGCACCGATCAGCCCGTTGGTGCTCGTGCCGGGCCAGCCCGCTGCCTGGTTCATGCCAAGCCATGCCGTCATAATGCTGCCGAAGTACCGCCCTGCGCGCACATCAGTGTCGGACATCGCGGAGATCATCGGCGCGTACTGGCGGCCGGCGTCGAATGTACCGAACGGACCCGATACGCCAATGGACGCGACTTGATTGAACACCGCAGGAACACCGGGTGTATCGCTCAGGGCGAACTTTCCCGTGCCACTATCGAAAGAGCCCTGAAGCCTGAAGTTGACCTTGTATCCGCCACCGATATCTTCGCTGCCCTTCAGCCCCCAGAAGCTCGAATAGATGCCGCCATCCTTAAAGCGGAACACGTGCCCTGTATTGGGTGCGTTCGGCTTGAACGACGCGGCAGACGTACTCTGGTACAGCAAGCCAGAATCGACGGCGCCATAGAGCGTTATGGACGACTGTGCCTGTACCGCACCGGCGAACGACGTGAGCGTTACAGCGGTGATCAACTTCAATTTCATTTTGTCTCCTTTGGATCATGCGGCGGTGATCTTCTCGCGAGTGGTGCCCAACTCCAGCGTCTTGCGATGTGGCATCGCACGCCAGCTGCGTACATTTGCGTGCACGACACATCGGCGGCAATTGCGTCAAACTCGAGCGTCTTCGCATCCAGCGCACCGGGGAGGCAGGCACGCCGTTAGCATTGGTCGGAAAATCCCCATGCTGTGCAACGGATCAAGGCAACGAGGCGCACAGCGCATTCTCGTACGCAATCTTGCCGAGACTCGCTAGCAGTAACGGTTGGCGACTGGCATTTCGTCTCGTTTTCTTATCATTCTGAGTTGACGAAGGAAACAGCCCCCCATACCCAAGGCGTCACTCACCTTATGGCGTTATCGTGATTTTGCGTCGTCTCCAGTGATTGGTAATTGGCGCATGCGTATTGACGTTATCGCGCCCGCTCGTTTTCGATGAGCGCAAGTACGCTAGCAGCAGACTCTATGTTTTCAGTAGATGCAGCGACTCCGATACTTAGAGGCGAGTTCCACGGACCGCCTGTGAGCAGTCCCCGACTTCCTGGGAATCGTTCATAGAACTCGCCTCTGAAGTGCGCCGCGAGGACCTAATTACGGCTCAACGTTGAGCTGTTCCGGATATTTAGCCAAATCACGCCCGAGATGACGTTCCAGTTCACCGTCCGTCTGACCGCCGTTCTGTAGCATCCAGATTAGGCGTTCGCGAACCTGCGGGTTCTTCAGGTCGGCGACGAACCGGTGCGACTCCTCGATGAGCGTCGCACTGTCGGGCGCGTTGATGCGATTGATGATCGATTTGACGCTTGCGAGACCCGTCCTCGGGAAGCTGGCGATCCTCCCCGCGAGGCGATCGACGAAGTCGGTGAGTTCCGAGTCCGGGAGCGCGCGATTAATCCAACCGTACCGCTCGGCCGTGTCGGCGTCGTAGTCGTCCCCAGAAAGGCAGGCTTCCAACGCTCGACCGCGGCCCATTAACTGGGCCAACCTGATGCTGCCGCCCGCGCCAGGCGCGAGACCCAGAATGCTTTCCGGCTGCCCAAAGACGGCCTTCTCCCTGGACGCGAAACGCATGTCGAGCGCCAGCAGCAACTCGTTGCCCGCGCCGCGTGCGCGCCCCCGAATCTCGCCAATCGTCACTTGTCGGAGGTTGCTGATTCGTGTGTGCAAATGCGACTTCATCGAAGCTGCGCCAAGCGAAGGAATGACGCGAGCAGGTCCGGGTGCGATGTCGAAGTGTGCAAGAAAATATTCGGGATTGTCGCTACGAAAAATGACGACATCCAGATCTTGATCGGCCTCCAGCATCTTCACGAGATGGCCGAGATCGGCATTCATTGCATCGTCAATAAGGTTTATCGGCGGATTCGAGAACGTTACTTTTGCAACATTGTTATCCACCTCGAACTTGAACGTCGTGTATTCGCTCATGGTATTTTCTCCATCTGTTAAGAGTACTAAATCTAGATTAAACGCGGCGGAGTCAGCGACTGAGTATGGCGGGTTTTATCGCTTACGCGCTTCAGGTAGGCCGGCCGCCAAAGCCTGAGAGGCTTGAGTGAATTCCTGCCATCGTCCTCCTACATCTCGCCCCGGAAACGTCATCCGCTCTTGTCGGTCAAACCCCTCGAGCGCGCTATCGACCAAAGCGCCGACGTCGAAAGCATGACGGTCCGGCTCATCCTCCGGCCGTCCGCTCAACTCCCAGATCTCTCGCTGAGTGATCGGTAAAATCACCGTCTGCACAAAAACGGCTGAGTTTGCGAGTTCCTCTGCCAGGGACTGCGAAAACGTAAGGACAAAAGCCTTCAAAGCGCTGTAGAGGCCAGCAGGAAGCTGTGGGGCGAAAGCCGATTCCGCCGTGAGATTGACGATCGACCCATGCGCCGACAGAATGCCAGGAAGCGCCGCGGCGGTAAGACGAACAAGGGTCGAGATGTTTACCTGGATCAATCGGTCCAACGTCTCCGGTGCTGCGGCGGCAAAACCGCCAGGAGCCGCAGCAGCCGCGCTATTCACCAGAAGACTGATGTCCCCACGGTCGCCAAGAATCGATTCCACCCTCGCCACATCCTCGGGTACGCTGAGATCGGCCGAAATCGCTGTGATCTCAGCGCCCGTCTCGCGCCGCAGACGGTCCGAAAGCGAATCCAGTCGCCGTGCATCACGCGAGACAAGGAGCAGGTCATACCCCCGTTTGGCCAAGCGGTCGGCGTAGAGGGCGCCTGTGCCGGCCGCGGCGCCGCCGGTCAGGCTCGGCCCGGATCCCGGCAGCTGAGAATAGGCGGTCACCACCGCGAGGGGTCGCACCTCAAGCATGTTTGAACTCCTTCATCTGACGCACTGCACTCCGGCTTAAGGAGGCGTTTGCGGCCGCGATCAACTCGGCTGCCTTCTCGCCGATCATGAGGACGGCGGCTTGTGGATTCCCGTTGGGCAGTGATGGCATGATCGAGGCGTCAGCAACCCGCAGCGCCTCGACGCCCCTTACCCGCAAACAGGGATCCACCACAGACCGAGGGTCGCTCCCCATGCGACAGGTCCCCGCTGGATGAGAGTTGCTGGCAAGATTGGTTCGCGTAAAGGTTTCAAGGTCCTGTTGGTCGTCGGGGACCTTAACGCCCGGCATGAGTTCCGATGCAACAAGCGGTGCCATCGCGCGACCGCGCATGATATTTCGGACCCGGCGCAGACCAGAAGTCAGACGGGACAAGTCGCCCGGCACCGTCAGATAGCCACCGAAGATCTTCGGCCGTGAACCAGGATCCCCAGGGGCGAGCGTTACACTACCTCGACTTTCAGGAGTACCAAGAGCTACTGACACAGTGAAACCGTGCTCCTTTGGCATAAGGTCGCTCAGTTTCGAAGCCGAGTGCGGAAGAAGGGCCGGAATCAAGCTGACCTGTAGGTCGGCCGCCGCGTCCGTGCCGGGGCCCGAGCGCAGGAATCCTCCAACTGGAATTACCGCCTCGCCCAGAAATCCATCACGATGAGCAATATACTGACCGAGAGCACCGAGCATTCCTCCTGGAGTAGCGTACTTTCGCGCGGTGACAGGTTCTGACGCGGAGTAGGTTAGGCGGATTGTGGGGTGGTTCGTAAAATTCTGGCCAACCTCCGGAGCGTCAACCACGACGGGAATATTGGCACTACGTAGTTGATCGGCCGGTCCGATTCCAGACAGCATGAGCAGATGCGGAGTGTTAACCGCTCCAGCGCAAATGATGATCTCTTGTTGAGCTCGAACGGTCTCGGTACCTTCGCGAGTCTCCAGTTCGACTGCCGCAGCCCGACCATTCTCAAACCGTATCCGGCGCGCGCGCGTGTGAAGCTTGACCACCAGATTAGCTCGACGTTGCGCAGGGGCTAGATACGCGGCGGACGCTGAGCACCGACGACCCTGGCTGATATTCACGTCGTAATAGCCGAAGCCTTCCTCTGGGTTTGCGTTAAGGTCGTCGACGAGCGGCAGGCCATCGTCCGCCATCGCACGAAGGAATGCGTCGCAGATCGGCAGGCTCGACCGCGCGCGCTCGAGGTGCATCGGTCCCTTGAGACCATGCCAAGAACTCCCGGCGCCTTGGGCATGGCTTTCGATTCGGCGGAACAGGGGCAGCACGTCTTCGAAACCCCATCCCACGCATCCCTGGTCACGCCACTGGTTGTAAAAACTGGAATGCCCGCGCACATAAACCATCCCGTTTACGGCAGAGGAACCCCCAAGGACTCGACCTTCTAGCCAGCCCACTTTCCGGCCCCCAAGTTCCGGGATCGGTTCGGTTTGGTTGTGACTTGTATATTGGCGTAGGCTGAACGCTAGTGCCGTGAGTGCCGGAATCCGCAAGATTGGGTTCCGGTCTGGCCCGCCGGACTCGACCAGTAGTACGCTAACGGCCGGGTCGGCCGAAAGCCGGTTGGCGAGCACACAACCAGCTGCACCGGCACCGACGACCACATAGTCGTAGTTCACACTCCTTCTCATGGATTTGCCGCTCATCGGAAAGTTGGTCAGATCACTACAGGGCCCGCAAGACCCGTCAAAAATCTGGCGCTGTTCGTCGATTTTGTCCCAGATGTCGGATCCTTCCGCGCGAACCGGGCCACGCTGCCGGAACTTCATTGATAGATCTCCTTGCGGCGTCAGCGGATCGCCGAGTGGACGAGATTGCTCACGTACTCGAGGCGAGCGGAATGCCACGGCTCGCTTGTTCGGAGATTGGTAAGATATGCGAACGACACGCCTGAATCGGGATCCCCCCACGCAACAGAGCACCCGTTCCCTCCTTGGCCAATCGTTCGCGGGTGAGCAAGGGTACCCAAAGAGCGGACCAAGGGTGCTTCGCCCCGAACGTGAGGCCCCAACGCGCGCCGCATCGGAACTTTGAATAGTTCGTCCACCCGCTCCCCTGTGAAATTCTGCGTCGCATAGCTAACGAGACGCGGAGAAAACAGGCGTACGCCAGAGAACTCGCCACTGTTGATTAGCATCTGATAGTAGGCCGCGAGCCCTTGTGCGGTAGCGTAACCACCACTCGACGGAATTCCGGCCTCAAGCCATAAGGCGCTGTTCTCGCTCTCAATCTGGCCGATGGAGCCGTCATCGCGACAGGCATACATCGGAGCGATTCGCGATTTTTCTATCCCTGCGAAACCCACGACGATATCGCGCTCCAGCCCGAGTGGTGTCAGGACGCGTTCCTTTAGCGCGACGCGGAAGTCTTTGCCGGTAACTGCTTCCGCCAGCGCGGCAGCAACCCAGTGTGCGCTGCGCACGTGGTACACGGTTCGGCTTCCCGGCTCCCATTCGAGTTCGATCGCCGCGACTTCTTTGGCAAGGAGCGCGTGGTCCTGCCATGCGGCTTCGCTGATGACCGCGCTTGGAAAGCCCGCCTGATGGGTCAACAACTGCAGGATGGTGATTTCTCCCTTCCCGTTTGTACCAAAACCTGGAAGGTGATCAGCAACGCGATCTGCGAAGGAAATCCGCCCCTCTTCAACAAGAACCCATAGCAAAGCCGCGATAAGGGGCTTCGTTCCCGAATAGAGCTGCCAGAGTGTTCGGTCATCAACAGGCGTAGCGGACTCTATAACCGCCGTGCCGTATGTTTTCGCGAACGCCAGGCGGCCATGGCGTGCGAGTGCGATTTGGCATCCCGGATAGCGTCCTTCGGCTACATGGCGTCGGATGAGGGCATCGAGATGTGCCAGAGGCTCTGCGGCGAAGCCCAACTGCGTCGCATCCTCTGCTATTGGCATCAGGAAAGTCATATCTGTGGCACTCGGGGTATCAAACGGGGAACCAGACCATCTTGCGGATTTCGCCAAGCTCACGATCTTGCTTGATCCACGTCTCACCTTTGTCGTGTGTCCGGTAGATCTCACCTAGATTGGAGCAAACGAAGATCAGGTTCGGATCAGCAGCGTTTGTTGCAATGCTCCACAACGTGCTGTTCGGTGTCTTGGGCAGGGGCGATGGTGACCAGGTCTCGCCCCAATCCCGGCTGATCAGCAGCTTACCGGTCGAGCCCGGCGGGCCATTCCCATTACACAGAAACATGACTCCGCTGTTGTCCTCGGCGACGGCGAGTTCCCGGAGAAAGGGCCAAGGCGTATCCAGTGGCACAGGAATCCAGCTATCTCCACCATCGTAGCTCTTGTGCAGGCCTTTATTAGTAGTGGCAAATAACTTCCTCTGCCCGCCGGCATTGACGTGCGCAAGGTAATGCAGGTCTTCAGAGACAAGCCCGTTGCTGATCCGCGTCCAGGTCTTCCCGCCATCTGTCGAACGGTAGGCCCCATCAATCTCGACGCCGGCCCAAATGGTCAACGGGTCAAAGGGGTCAAACAAAACGTGCGTCACACGGGGCGATCCCACTAATGCGCATCTTTCGGCGAAAACGACATCCAACCGCTCCCAGCTGCGACACCGGTCCTTCGAGAGGAACAGCGCGGCAGGATTTTGAGTACCAGCGATAAAGACGTTGGGATCGTGCGGCGATTGCTCCAGCACCCAAACTGGGCTTAGATCCAGGACCGAAGGCAAATGCTGCCAACGCGCTTCAGCATCGATCCACGTATAGACGCCGATGTCCGTTCCGATGAAGATTCGCTTGGGGTCCATCCGATCGCTAACGACGCCCCAAACCCTACATTCAGGATAGATTCCACCCTCAGCTGGCGATCTCTGCCAAGTCTCGCCAAAATCGTCGGTTTGCCACGCCGCAAAGCCTCCTGTGCCGACCACCAACCGGACGCCAGTACCCATAGTCTTCTCCATACGCTTCGCCGCTCGGACGGGCTAATTATTTCGCTCAAGAACCGCGTCGATTACTTTCCGCCGCCGCAAGTCCAGGCTGGCTCTGCGGTCCTTTCGGACTCACCTGCATGACCTCGATGTCTTCGAGGCTGAGTAGCCGATTGTCGGCCGCACGTAGCTCAAGTCGCCTTACAGGCTGGCGCTGCTCCCGATCGATCATCACTGACTCTGGCTCCCCGTCTTCGAATAGGAACTGTTCGCCCCACTGCCGCAGTGCAACGATGACGGGAAACAGCCCACGCCCTTTAGCGGTCAGGACGTACTCCCGGTAGGCGGTCCCATCGGATGCCGGCACAAGCTCAAGGATTCCGTGCTCGACCAACACTCGAAGACGAGCGGTAAGAATATTCCGCGCGACACCGAGCCTGGTTTGGAAATCATTAAACCGCCTCGCGCCGTTGGTGGCGCTCCGAATGATCAGCATTGACCACAAATCGCCGATCACGTCGAGAGAACGCGCCACTGGGCATCCATCACCTTGAAAACTCACACGTTTCATCTGTCAAACCTCCCGCCAAGATCCAGTTGTTCACAACTGACTTCATCGCATTCCCCGATGGAACGTACATTAGCACTTTAAGTTTCATGTTGCAACCTCTTTTGCACTGGTAGTTGTATCGGACAACTGGCATGACGTGCATTTTACCGGGATAATTTGGCAAAACGCCTCGCTATGTAGTTTCACTATGCAACTTGTATAAGTCTTCAAGTATCATTAAGAAACTAGTTTTTGTATGCGTCGGCGGAGCACATGCGGCCGCCACCTCACCTGATCTGGAGAAACAATGCGTTTTGTCAATTTTTCGCCCGATGGGAAGGAACGTCAGCTCGGCGTGCTCCAGGGCTCAACGATCGTGTCACTGGGCGTTGCCACGCTTGAGCAACTGCTGGCGGAGGGGAAGGATCTGACCGCCTTCGCGAACGCCCAGCACGCGTCCGCCGCCGAATACCAGCTCAGCGAGGTCACCTTGCTGCCGCCGTTGACGAAGCCCGGCAAGATCATCTGCGTCGGGCTGAACTACGCGGACCACACGAAGGAAAGCCCGTACGACCAGCCCGCCTATCCGACACTGTTTCCGCGCTTCAACACCAGCCTGATCGCACACGGCGCGCCGATGATCCGCCCACTCGTCTCCGATTCCCTGGACTTCGAAGGCGAGATGGCCGTGGTGCTGAAGAGCGGCGGACGGCACATTCCGCTGGCGAAGGCACTCGATTGCGTGGCGGGCTACTCGATCTTCAATGACGGCTCGGTGCGCGAATTCCAGTTCAAAGCGCCGCAGTGGACAGTCGGCAAGAACTTCGACGGCACAGGTGCATTCGGACCTGCACTCGTCACGGCCGACGAAGTGCCGGCGGGCGGCAAGGGCCTCAAGCTGGAGACGCGCCTGAACGGCACGGTCGTCCAGTCCGCAAACACCGACGACATGCTGTTCGATGCGGCCTCCCTTATTTCGATCATCAGCGAAGCAATCACCCTCGCAGCGGGTGACGTCATCGTCAGCGGCACACCGTCCGGCATCGGCTGGGCGCGCGAACCCAAACTGATCATGCGCGATGGCGACGTGTGCGAGGTCGAGATCGAAGGGCTCGGAGTGTTGAGCAACGTCGTGCGGGACGAGGCACCGCAGCGTTGAGCACGCAAGACCGACAGGTAATCAGAGAAAGCAGAGGACACGGGAGCAGACATGAGACAGATGAACGCCCGCTCCGCACTGAAATAACGAAGGAAATGGAAATGCACAATCCGGCAGACGGACGAATGGCTATGTCATACGCTTATCCACTATTGATCAAGCATCTCTTACATACCTCTTTGACACATGCGGTGGGCCAGGAGATTGTCTACCAAGGGCGACTGCGTATGACCTATGCGGATCTACGCACCCGTATCGCGCGATTGGCAAACGGGTTGCACTCGCTTGGTGTGCGTCCGGGCACGACCGTGGCGCTCATGGATTGGGACAGCCACCGCTATCTTGAATGCTACTTTGCGATACCGATGATGGGGGCCGTACTTCAAACGGTGAACGTGCGCCTCTCGCCCGCTGAGATTGCCTATACGATCAATCATGCCGGCGCAAAAGTGCTTCTGGTGCATAAGGATTTTCTATCGATTCTGGAGGCGATCCGCGGCGAGATCAAGGCAGTCCAAATATTCGTCTTGATGTCTGACGACGGGAATGAGGCGAAAGTGGTTGAGCGCTCGTTCTCTGGTGAGTACGAGCATCTGCTTTCCCTCAGCGCCGAATCATACGATTTTCCCGACTTTGATGAGAATACCCGGGCGACGACGTTCTATACGACCGGTACATAGTCAAGCTCGTCACCGACGAGGCAGTGACGTTTTCGCATTGCGTAGGCACCGTTCTTCACATGGTCTTGAATTGTGCCAGTGCGCACGAGACGGACTTCAGCAGGTGGAAGGTCGTGATCGGAGGTAGTGCTCTGTCGAAGGGGCTCGCGCAAACGGCGCGTGAGCGTGGGATTGACGTGTTTTCAGCTTACGGAATGTCCGAAACCTGTCCAATCCTTACTCTCGCTCAGCTAAAGCCCGGACGAGATTCTCTGGGACTTGATGACGAGATCGGCATGAGGTGCAAGACGGGACTACCTGTGCCACTTGTTGATCTTCGTATTGTTGGCGACGAAATGAACGACGTACCACGCGACGGTCTCTGTAGTGGTGAGATCGTGGTACGGGCGCCTTGGCTTACCCAGGGATATCTTGACAATCCGGAAGCTTCCGAGAGCCTTTGGGTGGGGGGGTATCTTCATACTCAGGACATCGGTCGCATCGACAGGGATGGGTATCTGCAGGTCACAGATCGAATCAAGGACGTGATCAAATCGGGCGGCGAATGGGTGTCATCGATTAAGGTCGAGAGTCTGATTTCAGCGCATCCTGCGGTGGCGGAAGTGGCGGTCATTGGAATCAGGGATGAAAAGTGGGGAGAGCGTCCAGCCGCCCTAGTCGTTCTGAAGAAAGATAGTGTTGCGCCCGTGACCGCCATTGATATTCGTGAACATGTGCTCGCTTATAGCAACAAAGGAATGATCTCGAAATACGCCGTTCCCGAGATCATAAGGTTCGTCGATTCTCTCGCAAAAACCAGCGTCGGGAAGTTGAACAAGAAGTGGTTACGGGAGCACTTTGAGGGACCGGGTACCGGGGCCATCTGATCGCACAGGATCCGGGACAGCGTCAGTTCCACGTCCCGGGTTTGAAACCCTCGCGCCAATTGCAGCGCCTATCAGACGTTGCCCCCCCGGTAACGCAGGTTCTCGCCGAAGAGATCGGAATCGCGGCGGAAATTGTCAGTGGATGCGTGCACGATGGCATTGACGCGGTCTTTGACCACGCCATGTCCGGCGGCCGGAAACCTCATGATCCGTTGCGCGACCCATGAGAGGAATTCGTCGCACCTCCCACGGGTAGCGCCCGGTTGATCCAACATAACTTTCCGCGACTTCCGCGTCATAGTCCAACGCGCTCAGCATCACCTCGTGCGCCCCGGCCGCGGTCCATCACGCCTGTGAGGCACTGGACCGCGCCCCCGCCAGATATCAGTTCCATCTGACCGAAGCAGGCAGACTCGTACGCCGCAGAGCGCATTTCGCACGCCAGCACAAACTCGCTACCCGCGCCGCGATGTTCGCGCTGTAGACGAGCCGGCTGGCGCTCATATGGCGAAACAGCAACATGTTTGACACTTCGCCAGTCAGCTTCGCGGCTTCCTCCCGATATTCCTTGACCCGCGCCAAAACGATGTGGGAGATAAAATAGTCAGGAGCGGCGCGGAAATATCCACGAACAGAACCGCATCATCGCGGTGTACCTCGATCGTCTCAAAGGTCATGGTTGAGTCCCGTTCAGGTCTGGCGCAAAGCGATTGAAAACGAAGTCGCGATTTTTTACGACCGAGTGACAGGCAAAACAGGCGTGTTGATCCGCCGTGTTGTAGGACTTGCCCGGGTCAAATTGGGCATAGCCCCAGCCGCCCGTCGATGCATATTTCGTCGCGTCCTTGACCATGAACTGGACTCCATTCTTGGGATGTCCGGCGACATGCGATTGGGATTGACCAAACGCCTTGGCGCTTTCCTCAAGTTCGTCATAACTCCATGCCAGGCGCGCGATGATCGCTCCGTTCGGTATCGGGTACTTGCTTTCCTGCAACGTCTTGATCGCCGCCTCGTTGCCGAGGATCGCGCGTAGATCGTCGATCTTTCCTTCTTCTCGCGCCACTGAGATCAATGTCCACTCGCGGTATCCGGCCGGAAGGGTTACGTCATTCGAAACGTACGCTCCGCCCGCATCCGTGGCCGCGTGAAGCGTGCAGACGCTCCCGCCGGCCAGCGCCATCGTCGCCATCAGCATTAAAGCCGTTCGTCTCATGATTGGGTTCCTCCAGAATTAGCGCAGCGACCGGAATGCCGAGCGAAGCTCTTCGGAAAAAAGCTGCGGCTGCTCCCAGGCGGCGAAATGGCCACCCTTGTCCGCCTCGTGGAAATAGATGAGCTTTCGATAAGCACGCCGTGCCCACGTCTCAGGGGGCCGATAGACATCCTCCGGAAATACGGTTATGGCTACAGGTAGCGAGATGTCATTGGTTTTTTGGGCGGCCGCGATCAACGGGCTTCGCCCCATATTTTCCCAATAGAGTCGCCCTGCGGACGTAGCGCTGTTTGTCAGCCAGTACAACGTGAAGTCGTCCAGCACCTGGTCTTTTGTCGGCGCCATTTGTGGATTAGCACCGTAGGCCCAGTTGGCGAAACCAGGATGCCCGAGCATGAATGCCGCGAGGAAAGCCGGTGAATCCGCTTCGCCATAGCCGATCGTCTGCGGTCGGGCGCCCAGCATCGTGGCGTAGGCCGAATTCCCCTGTTTGGCGTATGCGAGCAGCGCGTCGAAGGTTGCGCGTTCCTTCTCGCTGAGTCCCGTTGGCGCCGGTCCCCCGGTAGCGAGCGCCGCGGCCACTTCCGGTGGCACCGTTGCGGGCAGGTTGAGGTGGATGCCGGCAAGTCCCGGCGGCACCTGCCGCGCCATGGCGCTGGTAATCGGGGCCCCCCAGTCGCCGCCTTGGGCAACGTAGTGCGTGTACCCGAGGCGCTGCATCAACTGCGCCCAGACCCGCGCGATATGGTCGGGGTCCCACCTGGCGCCGGTCGGCTTGCCGGAGAATCCGTAGCCGGGAATCGACGGGATGACGACGTCGAAGGCATCGGCGGCGTTTCCGCCGTATGCAGGTGGGTCAGTGAGTGGGCCAACCACGTTGAGGAACTCGAACACGGAGCCCGGCCATCCATGCGTCATGATGATCGGCAGCGCATTCGGGTATTTGGAGCGCACCCAAATGAAGTGGATGTCGATCCCGTCTATGGTCGTGACGTACTGCGGCAGTGCATTGAGCCTAGCCTCCGCTTTACGCCAGTCGTAGCGTGTCCCCCAGTAGCGAACCAGTTCGTGCAGCTGCGTCAGCTGCGCCCCTTGGGTTCCATCCACCACCGTCTCCTGGTCAGGCCAGCGCGTGGCCGCGATGCGGTGGCGCAGATCCGAGAGCTCGGCGTCAGGGACATGCACATGGAAGGGACGGACGAGCTCTGCTTCGCCTTGCGGAGTAGCACTTGCGCCGGCCGATGCCGAGCATGCAAGGACCGTCATAAATGCGGCAAGAAAGCGCTTCATGTTCGGCTCCTCAATTCAGGGATGCGACCAGCTCATCCGTGGTCAGTATCGCGTGGGCAAATGTGGGGCCGTTCACTTGGTGCGCGGCATGCATCATTTCCGGCGCAAGTGCAGCTGTGGCGTCGCGCACGAGCGTGACGTGGTAGCCGAGTTCCGCCGCGTAGCGGGCAGTGCTTTCGATGCACGTATTGGCCAGCAGGCCAGCGATGATCACATGCGTGATGCCCTTCTGCTTGAGGCGCAGATCCAGGTCGGTATTGGCGAAGCCGCTGGAGCCCCAGTGCTCGGCGACTACGATGTCGCCAGCCTTCGGCGTGAAATCCGGATGCCAATCCCCACCCCATTCGCCCCTTGCGAAGTGATGGCCACGCATGACGAGCTGCTGGCTGGGCGTGGGATGAGCCCAGCCTTCGTAATCGCCCGCCTCCCAGCGGCGGTGCGGCACGAAGAACACCGGGATGCCCCGAGCGCGCACAGCACGTTCCAACGAACGCAGATGTTCGAGAAGGCCGACCTGCCGGGCAATCGGTTCTATCCGGGGCCACACCTTCCCGCCTTCGGAAAGGAAATCATTGTAGGGATCGACGAGCAGGTAACCAGTGCGACCGGGGGGATACTGTGCATTCGACATGGAGAGCTCTCTTGCGTTGGGTAGTGAAACACGCATATGCGCGGCGATTGGACGCACAATCTAGGCCTCTCTCGATCCGTCGACTAGACGGTAAAATCGGAAGGCACCCTCTCACTGGTGGAAGGCTGTGGATCGACTCGAAGCGATGACCATTCTGTTGGCGGCGATAGACACGGGGAGCCTCTCTGCTGCCAGCCGCAAGCTCCGCATTCCTCTGGCGACAGTCAGCCGACGGGTGTCGGAACTCGAGGAGCACCTGAACATCCGCCTGCTCGTGCGCGGCACCCGCAAGCTGACATTGACCGAGGCCGGGCGCGGCTACGTCGCGTCATGCCGGCGGATCTTGGAAGATATTGCGGAAGTCGAACGCACGGCATCTGGTGAATATCATGCGCCGCAGGGCGAGCTGATCATCAGCATGCCGCCGGTGATGGGCCGCATCCACGTATTGCCGGTGATCGTGGAATTCCTGCGTGCCTTCCCGCAGATCCGCATGGGCGTGCAACTGACCGACCGGTTCGTCAACCTGCTGGAAGACCGCGTCGATCTGACGATACGTATTGGAGCACTGCCGAGCAGTAGCTTGATCAGCACGCGAATAGGGCTGGTTCGAGAGATGCTGTGCGCCAGCCCTGCTTACCTGAAGAAACGTGGCGTGCCAAAAAAGCCTGAAGATCTAGTCTCGCACGACTGCGTGGCATACGAAGGGTATGGGATCGGAAGCGATTGGGAATTCCGCTCGAAAGGGACATTACAAACTATCCAGGTCCCGTCCCGGCTTGTAGTGAACTCGGTGGAGGCGGCGCTCGTTGCCGCGATTGATGGTGCCGGAATTGCCCGGGTCGCGTCGTACCAGATTGGGAACCTGGTGAAATCGCGCACGCTGGTGAAACTGCTGGAGGCCTATGAGCCGTTGCCCGCGCCGGTCAGCCTCATGTATGCCAGCCAAGGCCAGATACCGCTGAAGCTGCGCGCCTTTCTCGACTTTGCAATTCCGCGGCTAAGGAAAAGGCTCGGCTATATGCATGCATGATAGGCCAACCCGGCGACGGCAGCTAACCTGTAGCAGCCTCAACAGGGGCGGCACCGGAACATCCGCTAAGGCCGACGCCCTGTCGGCCACTTACGCGAAACAACAGGCGGTTGATCGGCCAATCCGGACATTCGCACTTCTCGAGCCTATTCCGGAACGTGGGGACATGGAGCCTCGCGAATAGCCCTTATCGATCCGTTGCTTCGATAAGGGCGCCGGCGCGACGCAGCTTTTTCTAAGCGCAAATCCGACGCAACGCTGGGATACGATCGGGTTGCCGGTGACCCGGGTCGATGTGCGCGTCCCAACTCCGGAATTTCAGAACCGGCGCCTCGTTCGTCCGCGCATCGGGCGTCCGGTTCGGCACAGGACGCTGAATGGTCAGCCGATTTGACAGCCAACTGAGTTTCCGGCCTACGAAATCCGGAGTACGGCTCATGCGACTCAGGCGATCACACAAGCTCGATACAGCTTGCTTCGTCGAACTTTGCCTGGGCGACCGGTTTGTCGTTTCACGATTGTGGGCGGCCAGCGTCAAATGCAGCGCACACGACCACACATGGCAGAATTCAACGCCGGGTTGGCAGAATCCACTGCAAGCTTTTGCGCGTCGCAAAGGTGTTAAGGCAGTAGCCTGTAGTTCAGCGTGGCGCCTCGGCCGCGCAAGAACAGGAAGCGTTTGCCATGTCACCATCGCAAGCCATTGTTGCATCGATTCACCGATATCCCGTCAAGTCAATGATGGGTGAGGAACTCAACTCAGTCGCGATTACCACGCGCGGAGTGGCGGGCGATCGCGCCTACTCGCTCATCGATGTCGAGACCAATAAGCTCGTCAATGCGAAGCATCCCCAAAAGTGGCCGGAGATGTTTGCCTACCGTGCCCGCTACACGTCGCCCCCGGTTTCGCCGGAGCATGTGCCGCCGGTGTACATCGCGTTGCCCAATGGCGATGTGATCGAATCCACATCCGGCGATGCGGAGCAAACGTTGTCCGCAGCGCTGCGCAAACGCGTGCGTCTTGTGCGTCCCGATGAATCGAACAAGGGGTTCGAAGGCTTTGTGCCTACTGTCGAGGGCGTGTCCGATCGCGACTTCGTTTTCGACAAGATCTCCCCGCCAGGAACGTTTTTCGACATCGGGCTAATCCATATCCTGACGACGTCGACCATCGACGCCTTGCGAAAAACGGTGCCGCACAGCCGCATCGAAAGCCGTCGCTTTCGCCCTAACCTCGTCATCCGTACCGATGGCGCGGAAGGTTTCGTCGAGAACACATGGGTGGGTCGAACGTTGCGCATAGGCCAGGTGGTGCTGCAGGTGAAACAGCCGACGCAACGATGTGTGATGACGACGCTTGCCCAGGGAGACTTGCCCAAGGACATGTCTGTCCTGAAGGCGATCTATCGGCATAACGCGGGCACCATCGGCGTGTACGCGGAGCCGGTGCAGATCGGCACGGTGCGAGTCAACGACGCGGTCGAGTTGAATTGAATAACTGTGCACAAGCTTGACGCGCTGTACCGCCACGTCAGTCGTAACGTCTGTTGCCCCTATGCCGCGGACTACATCGAAGGATATCGATGCCGCAGTAATTCACGAGGTCCACACAATGAAGACCTGGCAGTGCGTCGTTTGCGGATTCATTTGTAAACAAGCCGAGGGTATCCCTGAGGATGGCATAGCATCCGGCACGCCGTGGGAGGATGTCCCCCCGACTGGGCCTGTCCAGAGTGTGCTGTGAGCAAAGCCGAGTTCGTAATGGTCGAGCTCGCTTGAAACATGTGAGAGGCTTTGATGGATCTGCTTATGTTTGGCCTTGTCGCGATAGGATTCGGCGCTTATTCCACTTACCTTCTGGCGACGAGTCTGCCGGACGAGGTCCTTGATGCTGCTGCGAAACACTGTCGGTTCGCCGGCGTTGGCGGCGACACCGTTCACGAAGAAGATATGGAACTGGCGATCAATCGGTTATCTGAAGGAAAGGGCAGTCGCTTGCCTCCATGCCCGGCTAGACGAGACATCTAGTGCGCCACTTTTCGCGCAGGAAGCTCAACTGAAAAACATCGCGGCCAGGTGTGGCAGAGATCCGCTTGTGGTCGATAAACTCCTATCCGCGCCGCCAGGAAGCGGACATTGCCGAACGGCCTCAACTGCGAGGAGCGAAGGTCCGGTTTGGCCGAACTGCTGTCCCCGAGAAGCTGGTTTGGATGACCGGACCACTCTGTTACCTGCCGTTGAATCCCTGACAGCGCGACCGGCGGCAGTGGGTCGACAAGAGGCGTTCGCGCCTCCCGATAACGGCCATTCGCGACGCGCGCGACGCGGTGTAAGAGCGGAGTTGCGGATGCACAGCCGACCGCGCTATTAAGATAATTAATCAACTCGTCCTGGAAAACCCAGCCTACACGGGACTTCCGGATTGATAATCATTGAAAGGCCTCCTGGCCGCCCAGAGAAGGGGGCGGCCAGGGTCTAGAGTTGGGATGCAACGCTCAACCGACCCGTTCAGGAGGCTGAAATGACGTTTAGCGGAATTGATCTGCACTCGAACAACGCCGTGGTCGCCGTGATCGACGACCAGGATCGGGTGCTGTACTGCAAGCGGCTGACCAATGATCTCAGACTGATTCTGGCAGCGCTCGCGCCTTATCAGGCTGAGCTAGAGGGAGTCGTAGGACGTAATAAATCTGTCACCGGCCATCCCCAGTAACCACGGGCCAGAACGCGCGCGAGTTGACACTTTTATTTCCCTTCGAATCGGCATAAAAGTGTCAACTCGCATATGTCCGTATTAAATTTGCCAACTCGCCTCCTACACTTCGAATCACGTCCGTAGGAGGCTGATCTCATGGCGGATACCCTTCAGGTAACCAGGCCGATCGCGCTGGAGCGTCCACGTGGCGCACACCGATTCGAAGCCTTCAGTCCCAAGCTCGCGCGCCGCGTCATGTTCTACCGTCGTGCATTGCTTGAACAATGGTTAATGCTCGAGGCGAACCCGAAGGTGGTCACCTTCTGCGAGCGACCAGGCTACGTGCTGATCAACGAAGATCGTCACCTCGCCGATTTCTGGGTGCGCTACGTTGATCGCGATGAGTTGGTTGTACTAAGCGAACTGCTTTGTGGATCGAATGTAGACGCGTCACGCCCGGAGGTCGACGCTGGCACCGTAGAGGTCCGGCTGGTCGGATCGGCTGAGCTCGCCGCAGCGCGTGCGTGGACGGACAACTGGCAGCGCATCCTCCCCTACCTTGTTGCGAACCGGGGCCTCGTGCCGGCAACGTTACCACCAGCCATCATGCAATTCGTGGACGAGCCACGACGACTGCTCGATATCGAGCGCGAGTTCCTGACCAGCGACCCGGTGATCGTTCGTGCTGCCTTGTTCAGTCTGCTCCACAGCGGTCGCGTCAGCGCGTCGGCACTTCAGACGCAACCACTGTCGCTGCTGACATCCTTCACGGCGTTGGAGGCAACATCATGAGTCGCCGCAAGCCGGAGTTGCAGACGATCGATGTTAACGCATGGCCCACTGTCGCCCATACCGAACTCGACGAACCAGTCTGCCGTAAGTTCGAGGCGCGGCGGCAGGCCATATTGCGCTATATCGCTGGTGAGCCGGTCAAGGCGATTGAGAAATCGACACAGTTCAATCGCCGGCAGTTGTACCGCTGGCTTGAGCGCGCCCAGACAACTCACCCTGATGGCCGCCCCTTCGGCTTCCGGGCACTCATCCACTACGTGCGCATCGCAGAATATGCGCGAGTGCGTGACGTGCAAGTGCGCGGCGAGCGCGGCAGCCGCGGGGCCGCCGGTGCGCTCGCGCAACTGCTTGAACGCTATCCGGCGTTGACAGGGTGGCTGCTTCTTCAGGTAAAACAACGCAAGGTATGGCTCGAACAGATTCATACTGACGGGCAACTGCGCACGCGTCTGCGCGGCCTGCAGGCTCTACACGACAATTTCCTCCGCCAATGCCGCTCAGTCGGATTGACAGCGGCCGACTACCCGCTGAACACGGCCGACCATGCGATCCGTTCGCTTTCGCGACGGGTGAAGGCCGAGATGCTGCAAAACTTCGGCTCGGCTGCACGCTCCGCGGGCGCCACGCATCTCAAAGGCCTGCCGCGCGTTGACGACACTGGTGCTCCCGCAGCGGTCCGGCCATATCAGGTCGTCGAGTTCGACGGTCACCGACTGGACGTCCGTCTCAAGGTGGTCGTGCGCGACCCGCTAGGTTTCGCGCATGAATTCGAGATGGAAAGAGTGTGGCTGCTGGTGATTATCGACGTTTGCACGCGTGCCGTGATCGGATTTCATATTGCATTAGCGAGGGAATATGGCCGCTACGACGTCATCAAGACTATCGAGAATGCACTGACGCCTCACTGCCCGCGAACGTTCACAATACCAGGCCTCACGTATGGACCGCACGACGGCTTTCCGTCAGGGAAGATGCCTGAACTGGGCTACGTGACCTGGGAGTGGATCAGGCTCGACAACGCGAAGGCCAACCTCGCCGACGAAACGATGACGGCGTTGTGCGAATTCGTCGGCTGCCTCGCTGATGCCGGACCGAAACACAGTCCGGACGAGCGGCCCTACATCGAACGGTTCTTCGGCACGATTGCCAGTCGGCTGTCTTCACGATTGCCGGGATACACCGGTTCTCATATACGTGACCTTCGCCGGGCGCTCTCGGATCCGAAAGGCGATCTGCGTCTCTACGTCTCCCTCGATGAACTGGTGGAACTCGTTGAGTACGCCATCTCAGGTTACAACGGCACACCGCACTGAGGGCTCAACAACGCGACTCCGCTGGAAGCGATGCAGTACTTCGTGCGGGGCAGGGAAACGATGCTCGTCTGGCTGGCAGAACACCAGCGTCGGACGCTCTGCCTGATGCAGTCGGCACGACAGTGTCGCGTACGCGCCTACCTTCAACAGGGCGTGCGTCCGCACATCAATCTGTTTGGCGTGCGCTACACAAACCATGTCCTCGCGACAAGTGCACACCTCATCGGTCAGCATCTGCTGATCTACATGAACGCCGACGACCTGCGCTCCGTGCGCGCCTTCCTGTCCGACGGCATGGAGCTCGGCGTACTCGAGGCGCAAGGCGCGTGGCGTGTGGTACCACACAACCTCAAACTGCGTCAGCAGATTCTCAGGCAACCGGGCAGGCGGCGAGGCAACGCTAACCTCGGTCTCGACCCGATTGAAGCCTACGTCGACGAGAAGATGAGGCAGGCGAAGAGAACGCGCAAAGCTGCGACGGAGCTCGCTCATGCGACGCGCCTGCTCGGATCGGCACCGACTGTTCGCACTCCCGTCGGTCCGCCCCGCCCTCCCGGGACAGATACCGTCACAGCGGGCACAGCATCAGGCATGGATCCGCAAGCGACCACGGTCAATGAACTTAAGCCACGCATGGTGGTTCGGCCGCGAAAGCTCTCGATCGGTACCGGTCAGGTGTTTTAACTCCGCTGTTCAAGCTGCGAGGTGTGTCATGTCGCTTAAGATCCCGCGTCCGGTCGATCCATCGCTGCACCCACTCGTCACCGGCAACTATCGTCTTGCCACCCCGGCGATCGAGGTATTCTATGAGCTCGTCACGCGCTGCCTGCGCTACCGCATCATGGGCGCGCTCATCTATGGGCCGTCGCGGGTTGGTAAAACACGGGCCATTGAATACGTTCGGCTGCTCCTCGCACGTCAGTACCCGAAGATAACCACCTATCATGCGCAGTGCGAACACAAGCCGCGGCATGCAGAGGGCCCCTTCTTCGCGACACTGCTGGAGGCGGTAGGCGATCACGCACCCAACGCCGGCACCAGTTCGGCCAAACGTTCGCGCCTGTCATTGCGTATTCGCGAGGCAGCCGCGCGCTCAGGAAGCAATGCCGTGCTCATGTTCCTCGACGAGGCCCAGAGGTTCAATGAAAATGAATACGAGTGGCTGCGAGACGTGCATGACGTGCTTGACCGCCAGCAGATCAAGCTCTTCACGTTTCTCGTCGGGCAGGAGGAACTGCTCGCGCAGAAGACCGCCTTGCAGCTCGCAGGCAAGACGCAGATCGTTGCTCGCCTCATGGTCGACGAGCTCGCGTTCTACGGTATCCGCAATGCCCAGGACGTCGCCACATGCCTGAATGGTTACGATCAGACGGCCTATCCGGAGGGCACTCCCTGGAGCTTCACACGCTTTTACGTACCCGAGGCGTTTGACGCCGGCTATCGCCTGGTGAGCGACGCCCGCCAGTTATGGCAGACGTTCGAGGCTGCACATCACAAGGCGAGCTTACCTGGCAACCTCGACCTGCCGATGATCAGGATACTTAAATATGTTAGTGACAAAAGTCACGTTTGATATATGCTGATCCCAGAGGCGCACCCTCTTGTTGTTGAGTAGCAAAGTCTGTTTTACAGACGAGTAGCGGCGTTTGGTTTTTCGGCGAGACGGAGGCGAAGAATGGGATTCACGCGAGGGCGAGTCGACGCCGTTGAACTGGAAAGGTATCGATCTATAGGCTGCGAGGCGTTGCTTCCGCTTCTGGTCGATTACGTCAAAGCGGACGCGAGCTTCATTCCGATACGCGACAGTCATACGCACCGCTGGCACTTACGGGTGGGGGACCGCGAATTTGAGCTGCTAACCACTGGCCCAAAATGGTTCGATACACGGCTCCAGCGAGGTGGTGGCGGCGGTATCGATCTTGCCATGCATTTACTTGCCCTGGATTTCAGGCAGGCCATCACGAAACTTCGGCAGGTGCTGTGAGATACGTCCTCGCAAACGAGAAATTAGTCGTTGCAGGACGAGTCTGGAAGGGCTTTCCGCTGCTGCTCAACACGGGCGGCCAGTCAATGGAACCCGCACAGTCATTTCTCTGGGACTTGATAACATCGAATGGCCGAGTGAGCAGTCCGAAGTCATGGGATTCGTATGGCCGGGCGCTGTACGACTTCTTTGCTTTTATTTTTGCCAACGGTCTGGACTGGGTGCAACGCGGCCCGGCCGGCATGCCGAGTGCACTTGAAGCATATCGGGACTGGTCGAAGGGCACGGTCGGGCTTGCGAATACGACCATCAACAATCGACTGCGTGTCATTGTCCGCTTTTATCAATGGGCGGAGAAGAGGGGCCACATTGATCGCCTGCCCTTCGAGTTGGTCTCGATCCATACCCGTCGGCAGCCGGGTTTTCTGGCGCATGTCGACGCCACAAGCGGCAAGGTGAAGTCGCCAAGCATCCTGCTGAAACAGCAAGCGCAGTCCATCAGAATCCTGACCAGGGAACAGCTGAAGGTTTGCTATGAGGCCCTACCGAACCTAACCCATCGGCTCATGTTCTCCCTGATGCTTCGTTCGGGCTTGCGCCAGATTGAATGTCGGACCTGGCCGGAGAAGCCAGGGTATGTCTTCGACCCCAGTCGCCGGAAGGATCTCCGCTCGAACCAAAAAATTCGATTGAATCTTGACCCGCGCGACATGGAGATCAAGAACAACAAGCCTCGCAGCATCGACATGCCCTATGAACTGATGGAGGAACTGGACACCTACAGTGTTCGACACCGTCGGATGCGCGAGAGGAATCATTGCAATGGAGAAAAATTTCCCACCCTGTTTCTCACCGAGCACGGCACGCCTTACACCAAAGCAGCCTTGACCGCTATTTTCGCAGCACTTTCGAGGCGAGTGGGATTCCATGTAACTGCACACATGTTGCGACACTCCTATGCCACGTTTTTGCTTTGGAGCCTGCGCAAGAGCAGGACCTTCGAAGGAGAGCCTCTCTTGTATGTGCGCGACCGGATGGGTCATTCGGACGTCACGACCACGGCGATCTACCTTCATATGATCAACTCGCTGGAAGGCCACCTCGTGCTCGCCCACGAGGATGAGATTGATCAACTGTTTGCAGATGCGGAACCGTGAAAACAAGTCGCAAAAGCCACGCCGCGGCTCCTCTTCGAGTATCGATCGCCCCCGTTGGCGTGGAGCAGGGCGGTGCCACCGTCATGCTTCCGGCCAAGGGCAATGCCACGTCACAACGCACACTCGACCTGTCTGCCTACCTTGGCCGCGGCATCGACGCCTGGGTATGGGCATGCACCACGCAGCTGCGGGCATTCCTCGCGGGCGGCGGCGCCACCCCGGCGACGGTGCGTGGCTACTGGGTCCATGGCTTGGTCCATTTCTTTAACTTCCTGATCATGGCCGGGGTGCCATGTCAGCCGGGGACGTTGGAGCGAAAGCATATCGCTGCATTCATCGCATGGCTTAGCGACCACACGGACTGGGCCTACACCTCGCAAAGGAGCTTTTATACGAGAACCAAAGCCGTGCTCAACGGTCTCCAGCGTCGCGACGTGGTGCCGGGCTGCACGGAGCTGTTCCCCGCCAATCCATTCCCGCACAGCAATGCGCGACAAAAGGGAGCGACACCGCTCTCGACCAGCGAGCGCGCCCGGATGGCCGCCGCATTGCGCGACGACATCATCGCCATTCACAAGCAACAGTTCAACGGCACTGCTTCGGCGGCGCTGATTGTGTACCTGCTGGCAATTGCTGTGCGCACCGGTGCCAATACCACTCCGCTTCTGGAAATGAAGCGGAATTGCCTAAAACCGCATCCGTTTATATCTAACATGATGCTGCTGGAGACCTTCAAGCGGCGCGGAAATGCAACCCAGATCAGGAGCCTGCGCTTCTCCAAAGAGGAAGACCGCCCCTTGGCGGTCGCCATGGACGGCGTCGGACTCGTACGGAAGGTATTGGCGATGACCCAGCCTCTCGCCGATGCTGCGCGCGACGACCTCAAAGATTTCGTCTGGCTCTATATCAGAACGGGAGTTGGCAGCAATTCGCGCGAACTCACAAGGTTGAGCGGATCCGCACTTTGTCTCGGCATCCAGGCCTTGATCGATCGACATCAACTCAAGGCAGACGACGGCGCGCCCCTGCAGATCAATCCATCGCGTCTACGCAAAACCATGGAAGACCGCCTCTGGCAACTCAGTGGCGGCGACCTCATCGTCACTGCTGCGCTGATGGGTCACACACCGCAGGTTGCGGACAATCATTACCTCGCCTGCACGAACTCGATGCGCGAGGATGCAACCTTCGTCGGGGAGGCGCTCCCCGAGATCTACCGCAACGGCGAGCACGGCGATGATAACGGTAAGGTAATCCCCATCGTGCCGATCACCGCGACGCGCGTGGGTGGGTGCAAAGATCCGTATTACGGCGACAAGGCCCCGTGCGACGGCACTCCCTGCGACGACTTCTTTACCTGCTTCTCCTGTCGCAGCTATGCCATCGTCGGTACCCCGGACGACCTGCATCGGCTCTTCAGCTTCTACTGGTTTCTGGAGCGGGAAAAATATCGCGCCCGAAGCAGCGACTGGCGCACGCAATTTCATCACACGATGCGCCTGATTGACTCATTCACTGCGGACAGTTTTGATTTGGCGCTGGTGCAAACCGCCAAAGAGCGCGCACGCGTCGATCCGCATATCTTCTGGAAATCGTACGTGATCGACCCAGATTTGACAGACCTCGAACATGGCTAAAGCCCACCGGTTCGCAGTCACCGGACCGTATCTTCAGCGCGCAGCCGGGCGGGCGCTGACCAACGCCTATGGGGTGTTGATTGAGCAGCCCCTGAGTGTCGCCGGGCTCGACGAGACGACCCGCCGCAATGTCGTCATCTCGGCCGTCATCGATAGCGGACAAGAGCGTGTGCTTTCACGTTATGGCGATTTGGTATGGGAAATGTGGCCGTTCGTGAGTACACCAAATACTCTTGAAGGGAGCAAGCGCCTCAACTGGTCACGTATCCCTGAACCGTTCCGAGAGGCGAGTAAAGCGGTCTTGTTTCGATACTGGCGGGTAGGAACCGAGGGCGCTACCCCGCCCGGCGTGGCGCGGCTGCAAAACTTCCTGGGCAATCTCGCCGTGTTCCTCCGGTATTTGGAATCAGTGGGCGTCTCGTCGTTCGCTGATGTCCATCCGATTCACATCACCAATTACGTTCGAGACCAGACAGATCGTGGCCATGTGAGCGGTACGCTAGCGAGTAAATTCTTCACTCTGGAAAGACTCTACGCGTTTCGGGATCAGCATCCTGATCGGTTGCGTTTCCATCCATGGCCCAATTCGTCCGCCACCGAAATGGCGGGACGCGTTGGACAGGCAAGGAAGGCCAGCGAAAAGGACTGCAGAACACCTCTGATTCCTGCTGCAGCGGCACAAGCCTTCTTCACTCATGCAGAAACCATTCTGAACAACGCCGACAGCATTTTGGATGAGCGAGATGCAGGCAGGCGTGCTGCGTGGCGGGATCCGGAGATCACCGCAATCCGCAATGCCTGCTTCTACCTTCTTGGAGTGCTGACCGGTATGCGAAGCTCTGAGTTATCTGGCATCGAAGTTGGTGCCGGGCGTACCGAGATCAAGAACGGTTATACCTTTCACTGGATCAAGTCATTCGAACACAAGACCAAGAAAGGTGTCGTCGAATTTTTGATGCCGAGCATGGGCCACGACGTTCTGCGCGTCCTGGAACGCTGGTCCGAACCACATCGAATGGGGCTGGCCGAACGGTTGCGGGGGTGGGAAGCGAATCAAGGGGAGAGGACACACGGGCGCATGCAGCAGATCGCCGAGGCCCGCGCCAATCTCGGGAAGCTGTTTCTTGGAAAGGGCCCTCGCGGCATTTCTCTGGTGTCCGGTACCGGATGGGGCGATGCACTTCAGACGTTTGCTAAGGCCGCCGGAGTGGACTGGGCTCTGGCGCCGCACCAGATGCGGCGGCTATATGCCTATTCCTTCGCGCGGCATCGGCTGGGCGGCCTGTTGTTCCTCAAGGAGCAGTTCAAGCACTCATCGATCAACATGACCCAGCTATACGCTGCCAACCCGCGCCAGGACGCCGCCCTCTACGACGAAATTCTGGAGGAAACGCGGCAGCACAAAATCCAGACTATCACCGGGTGGTTGGAAGGTGAGGAATTGTTGGCCGGCGGGGCCGGCGATAAAATCATGGCCTTGCGCGCGCAAGACTTTCCAGACCGGAAGGCGATGATCGAGGAAACATCGGACCGGATCACCATTCGCAGCACGGGTCATGCGTGGTGCCTGGCGCAGGATGCGGGCTGCGGCGGCTCCGGCATCTATGAAAAGGGGCGCTGCGGAACCTGTCGCAACGGAATCATTGACGGTCATTTCAAGCCCTTCTGGCAAGAGACCTACCGTCACCAAAGGGAACTGCTTGAAGAGGCCAGGAAGTTGGGTCCTGGCGACGTTAAGCGGGTCCAGCGCGATCTTGAAGAAGCCGCACGAGTGCTCAACGACTTGGGCGTTGAACTGCCGGGAGAAGAGCCGAATGGCAGCGAAGCGAACTCCTAGCGCCGCGGCCCCGTCGGAAGCGGTCAAACCGCCCCGCCGGCGTGATCGTAGGCGAACGCAGACTGAGCTGCAGCTGGCCCTGAACCGTCTGCAACGCGCCAGCAGGAAAGTGTCGATTGCGGCAGTCGCCAAGGAAGCCGGGGTGACGCCCGCCCTGATCCATAACACCTATCCAGACTTCGCTGAACACATCCGCGCCCTGCTCAACAAATCCACACGGGCACAGCGCGACGACAAGCATCAGAAATTGCAGCTACAACGGGCGACGACCACCCGGCTCTACGAGGTGATCGCCGACCAAAACAAGCAAATTGTTGATCTGGCATCGGTGAATGAAGCGCTGAGAGTGGAAATCCGGATACTCAAAGGTATAGTCGAGGGCAAGGTGCTGACCGCTCCGTTCGGGCGGAAGACCGAGTAAAAGTCATCGTTAGCGGAGTGCAAGGTGCGCGAAAATGGTTAGTTAAAAATTGTCCTGCAAATTCACTCACTCACGCGTAACTAACTGTTAGTACGAATCTGTTCCGATGGAATCCTTCGCACGCGCTGTCGAGATTGTGCTCAAAGACAGTGAGCTCAAGGATGCGCCCGGCTTCTGCCCTGATGGCGCATTGTGGTCTCACGCGGTGCGTCACTGCGGTTACGTTCAGTCTCGATGCCACCGGCCGCGTGCTCGCGACGGCGTAACGCGACGGCACTCAAGCCGCCTCGTTTCCCGATCCTGGCGTTTGACGAGCTCCGCCTCCGCCTGGCCGCCGGAATCGTCTTCGATCTCAAATGGCTGGTGCCGGGAGAATCGCTTGTCTCGATGCTGTGGAAGTTCTGCAGCGCTAACGCGCTCGCTCCCGATTGGCTCGTTCAACAGATGAGTCCCGACGTAGACCCATCTGTGGGCGTGGTGCCCGTGCGCGATGTCATCAGCATCACCCGTATGCATCGGCTGTTACGTCTGCCTGAAAATGTACTGCGCGCGTCGCTGCTCGACACCTCGTTACCGGGTCGCTACCACCCTACGCTCCGATATTGCCGTCAGTGTGCTGCGCACGGCTATCATTGCGTGCTGTATCAATTCAAAGACGAAGACCGTTGTCCTGTCCATCAGCAGCCGCTCGAAACGCGATGCCTGTCTTGTGGGAAAGAGACGCCCTATGTCATCAATACCGAAGTGGTCGGAGCGCCATTTCGATGCGTTTCGTGCCACTCACACTTCAGCTACGGGCGACTCTCGCTGCTTTCGACAATCCCTGCAATGCGTAGGCAGGACCGCGCTGCCATCAGTCGGCGCTTGCTTCTTCGCTCGGGCGACACGACAGGCGAGCGTCGTCCTGAACAATCGGTTAGGGGTGCAGACTCCTGACCCGTTGGAGCTCGTGTGTTGACACATTTATTTCGCAACAGACAACCTGTTGAATCTTCGTGGTTTTCCTCGCCACCGACGCCTCTTTTAGGCGAATTGACACATTTACTAGCGAAGTTGTGACAGATTTGTTCCGGTCTACGTGCCGCGGGCACGTAATCGCCGCATTTCGAGCACTACCCTACCCTCGCCAGCCTGGCTGCTGCAGGTCAAACGGCGTTGCGTGGTGCGGGAGCAGATTGATACCGATGGGTGATTGCGAACGTGCTTGCGAGGACGGCAGCCACTGCATGACGAAGTTGTCCACCAGCGTCCCGTAGTGGGTTTGGCGGCAGCGGACTACGAGCGAGCGTCGTTGACCGTGTCGTCGAGGGATCGCGGTTACGCCCCCAGTTCAGACAAGTCCCTATGTTTTATTACAAAAGCGCTTGGCAAATGGCCTTTACAGGCCAGCTAGGGCGGGAGATTTCCTGCGCTCATGGCGTTACTACACAATACGTAGCGTTTGCTACAGATCATTCGGGTCGGCGTGCGCCCTCCAAAAGTCAGCCTAGGTTTGACCGGCTACAGATCCCCGCGGAGCACTTCGTCGTGAAACATTAGGAGTATTAGGGTCACAGAGGACCGGCACTACCCTGTCAGCATTGGCTTTCCCAGGTTTCCTGGTTCGATGGTCGATGTTTCACGGAAGCTCAATTTCACCTGCAATCGTCATTCCGAATGAATTCAGACATTCCGTCCGACAACCGCGAGTTGAGGCTTTCATTTCTTCCGACTGCGAAGTGAAAGTGTTGACGTTGCCGCGTCGCAGCCTTGCTCGATGAGTTAAAAATGGGGTCATATCAAAACTTCTTTCCATTCCACGCTATCCGACAGCTGCCATAAATTACGGGGCATATGGAGGCTTCTTTTCATTTCGTGGCATTCGGAGTAACCCACCACGAACCGGCTAACCAACGACGGAGAGATTTTGTTGATCGGCCATCCGAACCCGAAGACTATTCGCGGATCATGACGCGTGGCTGTTACTACAATCCAAGGGTCAACAAGATCTTTTCTGATACGAACATGACGGTCACCCAGTTGCTCAACGGTTGGGTTTCAATGTCGCCCGTTCTTACTGAGAGTCCCGGCGAGCATTCGACTAGAGGGACCATCATTCGGAATATTTTCAGAGATCCGCGATCGGCCCGTGGCCAGCAGACATCATGCGTCTTCGAAGCCTTGTTGAATTCTGACAGGGTCTCAGACTCTCCAAGCGAGGAGCCTTGGATTGACCGCTGGAGGGTCCATCGCATAATCCAGCGGAGAGAGATGGCAACCCTGCACGACAAACAGTCAAGGAAGAACATTCAGGAAAGGATCATCGCTGCGGTGCAATGAGGGCCTGCGGCGATCTGCCTCCTTGTGTTTGGTTTTTTCAGCAGCTTTTCAACCCTTTGGGGAAGTCAGTACCTCACGTCGTGGACGATTGGAAGATCTGCTGTCATGCCGTCCTTCACGCCGCTGCGTCCACTCGCACACCTCAGGCGGCTTTTGGAACTTGCGAATGATAGGTAATGACCTTAGCGAACCATACTCAAACCATCTCGCGAATTCGCATCTATCCTCGATAGCGACTTCGCAGCTTTGCCCCATTTTGCCCGCGCGCCGGCGCCGACCATCGCGCGGTTTTACTTCGCAAAAAACGAGGGCTGCGACGATCCGACGCCTGTATGGGTTGATCCAAGCCTCTGCCGCATGCTGGCCGCCTTGGTCAAACTGGAGGTCAAGCATGGCTCATCCGTTCTCGCCGTCCATCTAAAGGCTTCGGCTTAGACGCTCGGCGGCCCGCGGCTGACGAAGGTCAGCGTGAACTGGTCGACCAGACTGCGGCGCTGGTCGCAACCCGGCCCAAGGGAATCGGGGAGTCGGCATGTGGGTTCGGCCGCTGATCTCAACGCGGGATGAAGGCAGGAGGGACTTCGACGCTCGACGCCGCGTATTGGCATTGGATAGACCCGGCGCATCGTTGCGTGCCTAAACAAAAGAGTTGAGGCGCTTCCTTCGTTGGGTCGGGATCTGGGCGCACCTAGGCTTGATGGCGGCCAACCCATGGAAGGCTGCGATGGACCGAATAATTCTCGAGCGCGATGAACTAAAAAAATGTGCGACGCATTGTCAGGTGGCCTATGGGAAACAGTCCAGAGCTTCTTGGATCTCGGATGTGGGCAGGCTGCAACAAAGCAATGGCAAGTAACCCGCGAGTTAATACTGCTTACCGATGTCTCAAGTCTGTGGCGAGAAGATGCCGCGGGCGCGATACACGGCAAATTCCAGATTTCAATGCACCGCACAGGCATTGAACCGATCTTCCGTTCTTGCGGTGGACCGGGGGGAGGGAGGCGCAAAAGGGAACATATGATTCCAATGAGCCTTGCTACGTGCCAGCCATCCGGTCGCACTGGGGCACCGGGAGTTCGATTGCAGTTCTATCTAAGCGTCCGCTGCGCCCCTTCTTGCTCCGTTCTTTGCGCTCCGTACAAAAATGGCAGACGGAATGTATGCCGTCGGGGCCGAGACAGATATTCAGCGCGCGGCATCGCGTCTGGTTGACTGGGCGATAACCGGGTGCTGGTCGGTATAGACGGCCGTTACGGAGCTGACCGGATGTCGCTACACGAAGTTTTCCGCCACTCATTCCGGCACACGTTTGTACCTTCAGGCTGCGGCCGAAGGAGTTCCAAGAAATGTGATTCAGAGCGTTGCAGCATGCTCGTGTCCAGAAGACTTTCATTTATGGGTAGGCTAAAAAACGACCTATGGCGAGAGAGTTTGAGCGTTTCTACTCCCCAACAGCATTAGATATGAATGACCGCACAGCCGAACATGAGGGTTATGTTTGGGCCTGTCGCTTTGTGGAACGCACCTGTGGAGGATTTACGCATGGGTGGCCGACATGGGTTGCCCCGCAAACAGGCCTCCGCCGAAGAGTGTGCCTAGTAGCACACTCTTTCGTCGCCCCGCAGCTAATGGAGCGGGGTGGCTAACGTCGTGCGGACCTGGCGAATTTACGGCTGGTCAGCCGATTCGGGTCGCCTCGCAAGTTAGGGCTCATCCGAAAAGTGTGCCTAGTAGCACACTCTCGTTCACCACTATGCGCCGCCGATACGCCAGGATTTGTGGCCGACCACTCAAGAAGCCGCGCGCTGAATCCCCGTCGCGTAAAGCGGCCACGATATAGCATGCGGAATCAAGCAGCCGAAAAAAAGCCCGCATCGAGGCGGGCTCCAGATCCATTGGCGATGACTTCACTCAAGAGGGATCGCCGTTAAACAATTCGCTGATGACCTGACGAATCCGGGTCTCCTGTGCATCTGAGAGGACGCCCGTTTTGATTTTTACGGTGAAGCTGTTCACGTCCTTGGTAATGCTGCCGGCGTGAGTATTTCCCGCAAAGAACTTCTCAATTGAACGCTCGCGAGCCGTTGTGCTAGATGCACGACGGCCGAGCAACGCAGCAATTGCCGGCGCATACTTACCTTGGTCCAGACTTCCTGATACAACATCCGGCCAAAGCTCGCGGGCAGCAGCTACTGCATTCTCACCATGTTTCTTGATGACATTCGAAATCGCATCGGCGGCATTGCCACCAATGAGCGTGGGATTGATATCGAGATCGTTCGCCATGAACGCGGGTAGGCCGTCGAATGCGAGGTATCGGTACAGCCCTCGCCGGCTCATGCCGACTGCTTCGGCCAAGCGTGTGCGATTCGGAAATTCTTTTGCGGTACGGCGAATGGAGATGGAAATCTCATAGTCGGCCAAGTCATCCCGACCGATGTTCTCCACCAGCGCCAGCACGGCCATATCCTGATCCGTGCAATCAACAACCAGGACTTTGATTTCCTCAAGTCCGACTAGCTTGTGTGCGCGCCAGCGCCGTTCGCCCGCAACAATCTGATAGGCAGACTCTGCGCGGCGAACGACGATTGGTTGTAGCAGCCCGACCTCGCGAATGGACTCTGCAAGTTCAGATAGTTTCGCCTCGTTGAAAACCCTCCGAGGCTGCCACGGATTCGGCACTATCTCTGATACTGGCAGCACAGATTGCGCACCGCGCGTCTCCAACTCCTGAATCTTAATATTGGCCGCGGCCAAGGCGGCAGCCATCCCTGGCCCGGTCTTCGGTTTATCGTTTGTTGGCTTGGAGGCAGTGACCTCGTCTTTCGGGATATCTGAAGCAGCCCGCAGATTGGCGGTCTGCTCGGCCATTCGAGCACGGATGTTCATTTGCCGAGCCTCCACTGTTCGACGTACATGTCGTCAATCCACTTGCAGTATTCCCTGAGCGGATGGCGAACCCGCTCGACTGTTTTCGAACTCGCGTCCTTCTTGCTCAGGTCAAACACCGTCGACAGTGCAAGCGCGCCGCTACTCATCGCCGAGCTTGCCGGAATTTCGGTTGTCGACAGCCAATCACCGTATGCCCGTTGAGTCCATGGACGAACCACAGATGCCGACGAAGTCGGGCTGTTATCGACCTTTGAAAGGATGACAGAAATGAAGTCGTAGGCCTTGTTGGCCTCCTTCTCCATGAAGTTACGCGCGATGTCGGAGAACAGCCCCCAGAACGACACCGAACTGATGAAGTCGAGGCTTTCCGGAACCAGCGGCATGACCATCGAATCGGCAGCCATCAGCGCATTGAGCGTCAGGTAGGACAATGAAGGCGCCGTATCGAGGATGATGTAGTCGTATTGGCTGCGAAGCGGCGCGAGACCTTCCCGCAGGATTGCCCAGAATTGAAAGCTGGGCTTGGTCTTGAGCATCGATGGGATGTAGAACTCCGCACTGAACAATGAGGGGTGTGCTGCGATGACATCCAAACCGTCCCAGTAGGTCTGCTTGACGAATGATGACAGTCCGCCTTCGATGGTCTGGTCGTAGATGAACGGTAAAACCGTCGAATCCTCATCAACCTCCTTCTCTGCATACAGTCCGCAAAGTTCGGAAAGTGATGCCTGCGGATCCAGATCAATGGCGAGCACCCTCCGACCGCGGAGCGACAATCCTTGCGCAAGACACATAGACGTCGTTGTTTTGGTCGAACCTCCTTTGAAGTTGGCCACGAGAATGACCTTCCCGTCCGCACCGCGCGACCCGGTGACCAGCGGCGACTGGTATATTTCGGAGAGTTGCTGCACGTAAGTCCGTGCCTCGGCCAGTGTGAAATGGCGGCTACGACCAGTACCCGATGCCTCACCCGCCGGCAACGTGCTCCCTTCCCTTGTGGCCTGGTAATGAATCTTCGTGCGATCCAATCCGCAAAGCTCGGCGACCTCCGCCGTAGTGAACGATGGGGCCGCTTTTCGAGGTTTTGGCGTCAGGATACTGTTGCGCAAGTCCTCCGTGAGCGTGTTAAGCGTCTCCGCGAAACCCGCAAGTTCACCCAAGGTCACTCTTCGCGTTATTGCCGGGAATTCTGCTTTAGACATGGTTTTTAAGGTTTAGTCCGAAATCGAGACAAAGCGTAGAATACTAGAAAAATACAAAACAGTGCCACTAAGTTAACCTCAGTTCTTAGAAAACTGAGCTAAGTGGCTATCTTGAAACCAAAAATGTCTATTTATTTCATAATGTGGGAAGAACTCGTGTCGATATTGGAGGGTTCTATACATGCGTTTTGAAATGTCATGGTGAGGGAAATTGTTGAACCAGTGGCGACCCGGTCCGGAAGGTGGGTGAGAAGTTTTGTTGAAAACGGAACAACAAGAGGCGAGCGAGTCCGAGCCGAAACATAGATAGGGCGCGATTAGTCTTGCGGTGCATCAAAACCAGCCGGAACGACAAGACGCCCACAAGATTTCGCACCATTACTCGCCTCGCTGGCCCACCTCACAATTCAGCTCACCATGGATCAGCGGCGTCGACGATTACACAAAATCCTTCACCACATGGCCTGGAGAGCACAACTTGGCAGCCCCCACGACTCTCCTGATCACCACGCCGGAAGATCGGAAGCAGCCGGGGATACTCCCTAACCACCGAGGCAATAATGCTTTTCTCTTGGTCCGACCGTGGGTTGCCCTGGCCAGCACAAATTTACTCACCGTCATCAACAAAGAACCTCACCACCTCCTAAGGAAGATCGCTGGAACCCCCCGGCACATAACGCATTGTCGGCTTCGAGGAAGGCTTCAACAATTCATCTCACCATCATGCCGACGGCAACAGGAAATCTCACCCTGCGCGGGTAAACACTTCACTCTCGTAGGGGAATTTCATTCACCTTTGCCCGCAAAAGGGCTCACCTCTGAAACAAAAACACTCACCTTTCTCTGGTTAACTCATTGTTTTTTCGGGAGTTTGATTTTCTCTGTATGTTTGTGGGTTCGTTATTTCTAAGACTTTAAAACACAAAACCAACGGCTCGACGATGGACCGACTAGCATGCTCGCGGCGCCATGGTGAGCATCAATGTCGACTTGACTGATTGCGAAGGTGGGTGAGCCGAATTGTTGAAACAACGTTTTCATGGTGAGCTTTTTTGTTTTGACATCTCACCTACGCGTGTTAGAGTCTCCCGCGGCTAGCAACCAATAGAAGAGGGCCACGATGTCCACTGACGTATCGGCTCGCGCCACATCGCGCCAGATGTCGCTCGAACTGTTTGAGGAGATGTTGGCGACCGACACGCCGATCCATAAGTCAACCAAGGAAATCGGCTATCAGCGGAACAACGTTTTCGTTGATGTCGCGGACGTCGGAGTCACAGCGCGTCGCTTGCTTGATGCAGCGCATTTCATCGTGGCGCAGGAGTCAACAACACCGAAATACTACGACGTTGAACTAAGCTACTTCAGGTGGCTCATGCGTTACGACAGCTACAACTACAAACATCTGAGAGCAGTCGTATCAGAAGCACAGAAGGCACTCATCCAAGTGTCCGCGGCACCGCAGGGTAGCACCTCGCCAGAACACGAAAAATGGGTTTCCGTGCAGTTGCTCGGCATTGTCGGTATCGACAAAGGACGCATAACATTTGAAGTCCCGCAACCGCTCATCCGCCACATTAAGGACCCGGAAAAGTCTCACTGGTTGAGCCTTCGCATCACGTCGGCCTTCACCCTTACTTACGCACGTGCAATCTACGACCACGTCATTGCGTACGTGACGGACGGCATCACGGATTGGTTTGAAATTGACTTGATCCGAAACTGGCCAGGCAAAGCGGGTTCCAGCGCAACGGTCTTCAAATATTTCAAGCGGGACAGTCTCGAGCCTGCGGTAAAGCAGATCAACGAGGTCTCTGACATCGAGCTGAGCTACGAGACTCGCACCGAAAGCCCCAAGTCCAAGAAGATTGACCGGATACGCTTCAGGCTTTCCAGGAAGGAAGGGGCCGACACCGTCCGCGCGAGCTTAATTGGGTTGAAGGAAACCTACACCACGCTGAAAACCGAATTTGGCTTCACCGAAAAGCAGTTCAATATTATCTCGCAGAACCGCGCCATCTGGTCCGATGAACGCATCCTTGATGCAATCGAATACACCCGCGCGAAGATTGATGACGCGAAGGTGACAAAGAGTCCCTCCGGCTATCTGATGAAGGCCATCACTGAGGGCTACAAGCTTTCAGAGGCTGAGCGCCGGATGAAAACGGTACTGGCCCAGAAAGCCACGGAAGAACAGGCAGAGGTGACTGCCAGAGTCAACACGAGAATCGCCGTTGAAGCGAACAGTGCAGCTCGTGAGGAAGAAGCCAAGCTGCGATTAGCCGACGAGGTCCGCGCTGGTCGCGAAGCGTTCGACCAAGCTGACGCGCGCGCGAGGAAAGATTTCATGCGCGCGTACATTGCATCTCCCTCTGGCAAGCTGGCCATCAAGCGTCTCAAGTTCAACATAGCCACCATTGGCGAAGCAGACGTGCTCACCCACGCGGATCTCTCCTTCGCCTTCTATCATTTTGTGTACCTGCGCAACAAACCCAAGGCGGCTCGAACGCGCGCCTAACCGGTCGAAAATCAACGGGAGCGGGGCAGGTCACCAGCAGGCGTGTTGCGCAGGTGGCCGCGGCGGGCATTGCCGAGGGGGGCAGTGAACGAATCTGAACGGCGTTTCGAATCGAATGAACTACCCTCAGCATCCGACGCAAGCTGTGGGGTGGTTCGCCTTGGTTGCCTTTCTATTTTGTGGGGGGCCGCGACCGGGCGCCCATGGCGGTGATCCGCCAGTACATGGAACAGCTGCGGATGCCACTCGAAGAGCGTCCGCAACTTCCACGCAATTCTTCCTTTCTCCGAGGTGAGAGGGTTGCCGTGCACTTGCTTACCTAATCGAGTCGACCAAACATAACGCCTTAATGCAGTTCTCGGCGACGAGAGTTCATAAATTACCGTTTCATAAAGAGAATTCAAAGAGTGCTACTGCGATCAATATTGGATAGGTCGAGTTAGTGCTAGTAAGAAACGTTGATCGCTATGCTGGCTAGCAGGCTGCAGCCTCACTCTTGCTGTGGCCTGAAACAGAGGATCAACCTTCTCTCGGTGCACTGTAAGCGTCATGGCAGTACCGTCTAGACAGGTACTGCGGGATGGCCAATCTGGTTCCCACCAGAATGTAGTGGGAACCAGATTGATGCGGAGGCTAAGTGCGGTAACAACTAGTGTTCCGTTCCGCTGATTCGCGTACAAAGTCTTTGTAGTTTTGCGAGGATGGAGTCAGCGGAAGCGGTCCATGTAAAAGGTTTGCAATTCTCGTTGTAGTGGGACACGAATTGATCAATACGCTTAATCAGTTGCTTGACGGAACCGAACGAGCCGCGACGTATAGCCTTGCCGGTGATCAGCGCGAAGAAGCGTTTCACCTGGTTAAGCCACCAACTATAAGTGGGGAGAAATGCATGTGCCACCGAGGCCGCGCGGCCAGCCATGCGTTGACCTTGGGATGC